>CAYTER010000020.1:0-33850 GCA_964436815.1 uncultured Syntrophomonadaceae bacterium | reverse complement strand
AGAGCAGCGGTCTCCAAAACCGCAGGCTGCGGGTTCAAGTCCTGTCTCCCCTGCCACCGTTTATCGACAAGATGCTGCCTGGTTCAGCATCTTATTTATTGACAAGGAGGAAATGATCAGGTGCCCACTACAGAAGATATTTTAAAAGTTACGGAGAAGTACGGAGCAAGGAACTATCTGCCTCTGCCGGTTGTTTTGTCTCATGGTGAAGGTGTTTGGGTTACCGATCCAGAGGGAAATCGCTATATGGACATGTTAAGTGCCTATTCAGCGATGAACTTCGGTCATTGTCATCCGCAAATCATAAAAGCCTTAAAAGATCAGGCTGATCGCATTACTGTTACTTCAAGAGCTTTTCATAATGACCAGTTGGGAGAATTCTGCAGGGTTCTAGCTGAGCTAACCGGCAAGAGGATGGTCTTGCCAATGAACACCGGTGCAGAAGCAGTTGAGACAGCTATTAAAGCAGTTCGCAGGTGGGCATACAGGGTTAAAGGGATACCGGAGAATAAAGCAGAGATCATCTGTTGTGCCGGTAATTTTCACGGCAGAACAATCACCATAGTTTCGTTTAGCTCCGAAGAATCTTACCGGGCTGGTTTTGGGCCTTTTACACCTGGTTTCAGGATAATTGAATATGGCAGCATCAAGGCTCTAAAGGAAGCAATTAATCCAAACACTGCCGCTTTTCTGGTTGAACCGATCCAGGGAGAGGGAGGGATTATCATTCCGCCGCAAGGTTATCTAAATGATGCCTATCAACTTTGCAAGGATAACAATGTTATATTCATGGCGGATGAAATTCAAACCGGATTCGGAAGAGCAGGCAAAATGTTTGCCTGCGACTGGGAAGATGTAAAACCTGATTTATATATTCTCGGTAAAGCTCTCGGGGGCGGAGTTTTGCCTATATCTGCAGTTACAGCGGATGAAGATCTGCTCGGTGTATTTGAACCGGGTTCGCATGGCTCTACTTTCGGAGGTAATCCTTTAGCCTGTGCCGTTGCTATCGTTGCCATGGAAGTTTTGAAAAAAGAAGAGCTGATCAGCAACTCAAAAGAAAAAGGTCATTATTTTATAAGCGAGCTGAAAAAAATAAACAACCCGAAAATAAGAGATGTTCGCGGTAAAGGACTGCTTGTCGGGGTAGAACTCACTGAAAAGGCCAGGAAGTACTGTGAAGAACTTATGGGGCTTGGTTTGCTGGCCAAGGAAACTCATGATAATGTAATCCGTTTTGCTCCACCGCTGATTATTAACATGGAAGAGTTAAATTGGGCTCTTGATAAAATTAGAAAAGTTCTTTCCTGATAATTAAAAATTGAATTAAATAAATTTTGAAAAAGGTATTGACAAGTTTAAATTTAGGATCAATAATATCGTTACCAGGTTCCGAGAGACTGGACGGCATGACGGTTTCGGTTCAAGGGAAAAGCTGAGGTGAAAGAGGAGCCATCCTTAATTTACTAAAGCGAACTACCAAAAGCCGGAACGCTGAAAGAGCCGGTTGAAAGACTTAGGTTAAGTAAACCGGAGAGCACAGCTCGGATATGTAGTAGCTTACCGGAGGTTGAGGGAAGGTCATCTGTAGGGGTGACGGAAGCTCAGCTGTAGATGGCGAAGCGAAGAGTTTCCGACGAAATGTTAGAAGGCCTGTTGGGACCTGGTTTAATTATGTCCTTTTTCAGATCATAAACTCTTCTTTATTCCAACGGCAATGCTATTAAAATTGACACTTTTCGAATCAAAATGTTATAATTATTCTAAGAAAAAGAACAAGTAACGCAGCAGAAATGTAAGTAAAATAACATTGTCAGGAAATTGTCGATGACCAGTCAAACACCTCTGATCAACTCGATATTAGAGCGTTACGAACCTGAACCCGTTAATTTAATTATGATACTACAGGATTTGCAGGCTGAATGTGGCTTTCTGCCGGATGAGGCAATCAATAAAGTATCCGAAAAACTTGGTCTGCCAAAATCGCAAATCTATTCTGTCGCCACTTTTTATAAATCTTTTAGTTTGACACCCAGAGGAAAGCATATCATTGATATCTGCGAAGGCACCGCCTGTCATATCAGGGGTGCTTCTGTTTTAATGAACCAAGCCTCAGATCATTTAAAAATCAAGCCTGGTGAAACAACAGAAGACGGAGAATTTACACTAAATTCGGTTCATTGCGTTGGGGCTTGCGCCATGGCTCCCGTAGTAGTAATTGACGGTGTTTATCACGGCAGCGTAACTTCCGCCCAGATGTCACAGGAAATTAATAAATGCTGTTCAGCAGATCGTGTTTCTGCTTCTTTTAAGGAAGAAGAGTTTATTTTTCCGGAAATCAATAATAAAGTCAACACTCCTGAAGAGTTCGAAAAGCTTAAAGAAAATTGTGTTCTAGCCCATGACAGTAAACAAAAAATGGTGATGGTCTGCGCCGGAACCGGATGTCTGGCCAAAGGGAGCCTGGAAGTTGCCGAAATATTTAAATATGAACTGGATACCATCAATGCAAAAATTCCTGTTAAACTGGGGTTTAAAACAGTAGGCTGTCAGGGTTTTTGCGAAAAAGGACCGCTGGTGATCATCTATCCGGACAAAATATTTTATAACAATGTTTCAAAGCAGGACGTTACAGAAATCATTAACGAAACGCTAATCGGGGGAAAAGTTGTCGACCGCCTGCTGTATCATGCTGCCGGATCGAAAACCGGAGTGGAATTATACGACCAGATACCATTCTTTGCCGGCCAACAGCGGTTTGCCCTGCGCAATGTCGGATCGGTTAACCCTCTTGATATTACTGATTATATTGCCAGGGGTGGCTACAGCGCTCTGCTTAAAACCCTTTATTCAATGCAGCCGGATCAGGTCATTGAAGAAATTGAAGGATCCAGGCTGAGAGGCAGGGGCGGAGGTGGTTTTCCAACCGGCAGGAAATGGCGTACCTCCGCCAGGGTCAAGTCGGACACTCGCTATGTGATCTGCAACGGTGACGAGGGTGATCCCGGAGCATTCATGGACCGCAGTATTATGGAAGGTGATCCTCACTCAGTATTGGAAGGCATGATCATCTGTGCTTATGCTGTTAACGCTTCAGAAGGCTACATATACGTGCGAGAAGAGTACCCCCGCGCTCTGAAGCATTTAAAGACGGCAATTTCCGAAGCACGTCGTGCCGGTTTTTTAGGCCAAAATATCTGTGGCAGAGATTTTAATTTTGACATAAAAATTAGCAGAGGGACAGGAGCTTTTGTTTGTGGGGAGTCTACCGCCTTGATGCAATCGATTGAAGGCAAAGTAGGAGAACCCCGAGCTAAATATATACGCTCAGCAGAAAGAGGGCTGTTCGATAAGCCAACTGTTTTAAATAATGTCGAAACATTTGTTAATGTGCCGCTAATTATCAGTCGTGGAGCTGACTGGTTTGCTTCAACCGGGATCCCTTCCAGTACTGGAACGAAAGTGTTTTCAGTTGTTGGAAAGGTTAAAAATACCGGCCTGGTTGAGGTGCCGATGGGCATAACGTTACGTAAAGTTATTTATGAAATCTGCGGCGGTATTTTAAACGATCGCGAATTTAAAGCGGTTCAGACAGGAGGACCCTCAGGAGGTTGCCTGCCTGCCGATAAGCTTGACCTGCAGGTTGATTTTGATTCGCTGACCCGTGAAGGCTCAATGATGGGCTCCGGTGGAATGATCGTGATGGATGAAGACACCTGTATGGTTGATGTGGCTCGCTATTTTACCGATTTTCTCAGCCAGGAATCGTGCGGCAAATGTGCAGCCTGCAGGTTGGGCCTTGATCAGCTGCACGGTATCTTAGAACGGATCTGTGCCGGCTCAGGTATTCCGGAAGATATGAAGCGGATTGAAAAGTTATTAGATGTGCTCGAAACCGGTTCACTCTGTGGGCTCGGTAAGTCAGCGCCAAATCCGGTACGCAGCACTATTGCTCATTTCCACGATGAATATCTGGCCCACATTGAGGAGAAACGCTGCCCTGCCGGTGTCTGCCGCAGTCTAATTTCTTATGTCATTAATGACAACTGCACCGGCTGTCGACGCTGCGCGAGACTTTGCCCGCAGGAGGCAATCAGTGGTGAAAAGAAAGAACTGCACCTGATCGACCAGGAGCTGTGTAATCAGTGCGGGCTTTGCAAGACTACCTGTAAATTTGACGCAATTGAGGTTAAACCGCGTCAAACAGTTAAACTTATTTAGTTTATACCCGGAGAGATATTATGCGCAATTTGATTACGATAACCATTGATGGCCGCAAAATAGAAGCTGAAAAGCGTAAGATGCTGTTGGAAATATTAAATGAAAATGGTATTTATGTACCTACACTATGTTATCACCCTTCTTTGGCTCCCAGTGGCTCCTGCCGGTTGTGTGTGGTTGAAATATCTAAGGAAGACTGGCAGGGCGACTCGCGGATCGTGACTTCCTGTCTCTACCCGGCTGAAGAGGGATTGATCGTATCAACCCGATCTGCTGCAGTTCTGGAGACGAGGAGAGCGCTCCTGGAGTTATATCTGGCTCGCTGCCCTGAATCAGAACAGATTCGGGAGCTGGCCCGTTTAGAAGGTATTGATCAGTCGACATTTGAGGCGCATGACTCTGCAGAAAAATGTATCATGTGCGGTCTATGCACGCGTGTCTGCCAGGATTGTGGCCCCGGGGCGATTGCCACCCTCAATCGGGGAATTGCCAAAGAAATTGGGGCCGATCTCAGCGGTTCTGCAGAATCCTGCACCGGTTGTCGTACTTGTGCGTATATCTGCCCTACCGGGGCAATCCCGCTGGAACAGCATAACCAGGTGCTTAAAATATGGAATCGCGAATTTACGATCCCCATTTGTTCTGTTGATCCTAAGCTGTGCCGCGGCTGTGGCCTTTGCGAAGAAGTATGTCCCTATTCAATCCCCAGGGTTACCCTGGAAAAAGATAATGTGCCAACTGCCAGGATATCACCGACAACCTGTGTTGGCTGTGGTATATGTGCCGGAGCCTGCCCCACAGGCGCGATCAGTCAAAAAGAGGACAATGCGCTCAGCAGCTTGCCTGGTGCCTTGTTCAACCGAGACTTAAAGGGTAAAACAGTAGTTTTTGCCTGTTCAAGATCACCTTTGCCGCATAGTGCAGATGAACTGATCAGAGTCAGCTGTATCGGCAGGGTGGGGATCGAAATTCTGCTATACTGCCTGGCAGCCGGGGCAACCGGCATTGGCATGATGTGCCGCGACCGTTTAACCTGCCCTTACCGGCAGGGTGGCGACCTGGGTGAAGAGCGGACCTCAGTGGCCAGAGAGCTGGCCGATTTCTTAGGTCTAAATAAAAAGCGAATTGCCCTGCTGCAGCCGTATCCCGGACAGACAGGCCCTGAATTAGTTTGGAACAGCTATAAAGAGCAGGTCAGCGATTTTAATGATCAGCTTTCAACCGTTATTCCGCAGGATTTGCTTCAGGAGAGCGGGATGGATCTGGCGTTGACGATCTTGCGTTGGTTTAAAGAACAGCCGGAACTTAAATGTAAATACCCGGAAGAGTTGTCCGGTGTGTTCAGCAATCTACCGGAAATAGATGATCATGATCTGCCCGGTCTGCACCTGTTATTTAAACTACTCCTGAAAGAACCGGTAATCAGCGATCTAATTAACTCGCTGACAACAGCAGATCTAAAGCACTTAGAAGATCTAAGGCAAAAAGAAGAGCTTTTTACATTTAAGCTTGGCCCTGCCCGGCAAAAAGAGTTGCTGGAAAAGCTGCGAAATCATGAAGATTACTTCTGCACCAGCCTGGCTGAATACCTGCAGTATTGCTTGTTGTTACGCCCCGGAGCCTGGCGTTTTTCCACTGCACCACGGCCTAAGTTTCAGTTTTCAGCTGAAGGCAGTGGTCATGTGACTGGCGATTCCGGCAGTTCTTCTCCATACCGGGTTGTTAACCATCCGATCTTAAAACCTTTGTCGCCACCTGACACAGAATTTACTTTTAACGGCAAAAAGGTTGTCGCGCGGAAAGGCGAAATGCTTTCCTCTGCTCTATATGCTGCCGGAATTCATATTTTCGGCCATCATGATCGCGATGGCGGGGCACAGGGTATCTACTGTGTCAATGGTCAGTGCTCGCAGTGCATGGTTATCGTTGACGGCAAGCCGGTTAAAGGTTGTATGACCCCGGTAGAAGAAGGGTTGGAAGTTTTCAGCGTTGAGGGTTTACCGGCTTTAAAAGATCTGCCACCTGAAGCTGCCGTAATCCCTAACACTAAAGAATATGATGTTGATGTTTTGATTATCGGCGGTGGCCCGGCCGGGATCAGCGCGGCTATCGAACTTGGAAAAATGAATATTAATACTTTGATTATTGATGATAAAAATGAGCTGGGCGGTAAGCTCAGCCTTCAGACCCATAATTTCTTCGGATCGGTAAAAGATTGTTATGCCGGTGCTCGCGGTATCGATATCGGCAATATCTTAACCGATTCGTTGAAGATTCTGCCTACCGTTAATATCTGGTATGATTCGACGGTTGTCGGAGTATATAGTGACGGTTTATTTGGTGTATCCGGGAGGGGCAGTTACCAGTTGGTCCGCGCTAAAAGCGTGCTCTTTTCGACCGGTGCCAGGGAGAAAAGCCTGGCCCTGCCCGGTGCTGACCTGCCCGGTGTTTACGGAGCCGGCGCTTTTCAAACTTTGGTTAACCGTGACCTGGTGCGCTGTGCCGAAAGGTTATTCATCGTCGGCGGTGGCAATGTCGGCTTAATCGGGGCTTATCATGCTCTTCAAGCGGGGATCGATGTGATTGGCCTCGTTGAAGCCCTGCCACGCTGTGGGGGTTACAAGGTGCACGAGGATAAGATTAAGCGGCTTGGTGTCCCGGTCTGGACCTCCCATACAGTCTTACGCATTGAAGGTAAAGAAGAGGTCGAACGGGTTGTCGTAGCCGCGGTTGATGAACAGTTTAAACCGATTGCCGGCACCGAGCGGTCGTTTGAGGTCGATACGGTGCTGATTGCTGTGGGCTTAAGCCCCGTCGATGAACTGTTGATTAAGGCCCGCGAGTATGGCATTAAGTGCTACGCCGCCGGGGATGCTGAAGAAATTGCGGAGGCTTCAGCAGCAATCTTTTCCGGTAAAATTACCGGCCGGAAAATTGCGCAGGAGATGGGTATTGATCTGCCTGTACCGAGTAACTGGGAAGATTTTGGCGAAATGCTTAAACACCGTCCGGGTGAAAGTATTCCTTTCAAACCGCAGGCGATAGATGCTACTGTTTATCCCTTGATCCGCTGCATGCAGGAGATTCCCTGTAACCCCTGCACCGAAGCCTGCCCCAATAATTGCATTTCAATGCCGGGCTCAATTCTGGCTTTACCGGAATTCGGAGGCGAATGTATCGGTTGCGGGCAATGCGTTTTAGCTTGTCCTGGGCTGGCCATTAACCTGGTGATCGAAGATTATGATCCGCAAAAGGAAAAGGCGCTGCTGGTGATGCCTTACGAATTTGTAAATGAGATTATCCCACTTGATCGGGAAGTAACCACCACGGATATGGAAGGAAACGAGATTGGCAAAGGTAGGGTTATCGCTTACCGTGACCGGGAGGTGCAAAACAGCAGGCGCTTATTGCTGCTTGAGGTGCCGGATAAAGATAAGCTGATAGTAGCCGGTTTTATGGTGCGGGAAATTGAAGCCGGAACACCGGTTAACACACTCGATGAAGATCCCCTTGATCCCATAGTTTGCCGCTGTGAACGGGTAAGAAAGAGCGAAATAGTGGCAGCGATCAGGGCTGGCGTTCGCGATATGAACCAATTGAAAGCTGTCGTGAGAACCGGACTTGGCGGTTGTAACGGAAAAACCTGCACAGATTTGATTTTAAGAATTTTCCGGGAAGAAGGCATTAATCTTGACGAAATAACGATGCCTACCCACCGGCCGTTAGTTGCTGAAGTGCACCTGGGCGATTTTATAGCCGGGGAGGCGGAGGGACCACAGCAATGACTCTAAAAAAAGTTTACGATGTGATTGTCGTTGGCGCAGGCAGTGTTGGCAATCCGACTGCTTATCAGCTGGCGCAGGCTGGATTAAAAGTGTTGGTGATTGATCGCCGTTCGGCAGTAGGGCAGGGCGAAAATAAAACGGCAATCGGCGGTGTAAGGGCTACCCACTCTGACCCGGGCAAGATCAGCATCGGTCAGGAAAGTATCCGCATCTTTTCCACCTGGCTGGACGAGTACGGTTTTAATATCGACTGGAAACCGGGAGGCTACTGTTTCCCTGTCTATGATGAAAAAATAGAAAAGACCTTAACTTCGCTGCTGCCAATCCAAAAGAAATACGGTTTAAACATTAATTGGGTTGAGCCAGAGCAGATCAGGGAAATCATTCCGGGCATCAACCCTGATGGCTTACGTGGCGGCACCTATTCCCCTGACGATGGCCAGGTATCATCAATCCTTGCTCCGTTTGCCTTCCAGCAGGAAGCAATCCGCTGTGGTGCTGAATATCATCTTATGGAAAAAGTAATAGGTTACCAGCGTGTGGGTGAACGGATCACCGGGGTGATCACTGACAAGGACAGCTACCAGTCTTGCTGGGTAGTGCTTGCAGCCGGTTCTGACGCCGCTGAGCACGGTCCGCTGCTGGGTATTGATATACCGGTTACACCCGATTCTCATGAAGCAGGCATTTCAGCCCCAATTGAACATTTTCTTGCCCCTTTGATTGTTGATCTGCGGCCCGGGCCGGAAGGAAAAACATCGAATTTTTATTTCGGCCAGAATAAAGAGGGCCAAATAATCTTTTGCTATACCCCAAAAGACCTATTTACTGGAACAAACAGAGAAAACCTTTCTGAGTTTTTACCGGTATTAGCTGCGAGAATGATTGCCTTGATCCCCAAATTTAAAAATTTGCTGATCCGCCGGATCTGGCGTGGTTGCTACCCGATGACCCCGGATGGTGTGCCGATTATTGATTACGCTCCCGGCCTGGAAGGTTTGATACTTGCTGTAGGAATGTGCGGCCAGGGATTAATGCTGGGGCCGGGAGTTGGCAGGAACATTACTTCCATGATTACCAGCAATAGGCCCTGTATATCCGAGGAAGCCCAGGCTTGCTTCAGTTGTGATCGTGATATTTACCAATCTAAAGAAGCTTTAAAGTAATAGCCTTCAGCGGCTTTTAGGCAATCCAGGAAGAGCATGTTGGAGCTTGATTGATAAAAACTCCCCGCAGATTATTGGCATGCGGGTTTTCTTTTTATTTAAAGCGGAATCATCTATAATATAAAGATAAGTTTGCATAATATATTTTCAGTAACCAGGTGAACGATGAAAAATAATTTGTATCTTGTAGCAGATATCGGCGGGACGAAAATACTGGTTGTCATTTTTGACGATTCTGGCAATATCATATTCAGGGAAAAACTGCCTACACCGCAAAAACCAACGCCGGCAAAACTGGTCAAGGCTCTTACCAGCTTGGATGAAATAGCCGATCCAAAAACCAAAATGGAATTTAAAAAGAGAATTAAAGCCGCCGGGATTTGCTTTGCCGGCTTTGTAGAACATCCGGGTAGGCTGATCCATGAAGCTCCTAATTTAGGCTGGAAAGAACCGGTGGCTTTGGCCGAATTGGTTGAAGACATCCTTAATGTTCCGGTAATCATCGAAAACGACGCCAATGCTGCTGTCGTTGGAGAGGTGAAGTACGGTGCTGCTAAGGGTTATAGTGATGTTATTTATGTTACACTAAGCACCGGTATAGGAGGCGGCTTGTATTTAAACAACTCCCTATATCGCGGCAGTTTCGGTTTCGCTGGAGAAGTTGGACATACCAAGGCCTTCGGATCGGGTAGGTTATGTAACTGCGGCGGTCAGGATTGCCTTGAAACGTGGGCATCGGGCCGAGGCATGGCTAAAAGCGCATCTGAAATCTGGGAACCCGGCGATCTTAAACTTTCAGAGCTGACTACACCTGCTGTATTTGAAGAAGCTGATCAAGGTAATCCTACCGCTCAGAGGATTATTGATCAGGCAGTTTTCGCTATCTCCACTGGATTATCAAACATCGTTAACATAATAAACCCTTCCTGCCTGGTAATTGGTGGAGGGATCGTCAGCGCCCGGCCGGAACTCATGAAAAAAATTGAAAAAGGAATTCTGACCGGTTCGATCAAGCCTGCCCTTAAGCACAATGGACTGAAGATCGTTCTAGCAGGACTGGGATCTGATTCAGGAATATGGGGCATTTATGCCCTTCTTAAAAATCAGGGGATATCGCCGTAATGGAAAACGTAGAACCATTCGAAACAATTATAGATTTATTTGAACTTTTAATTGCCAGGTATGGCGCAATGGGCATAGCTGCTGCTATGTTCGCAGAGAGCGCAGGTGTACCATTTGCTTCAACTGTAGTCCTGTTAACCGCGGGAAGTATGATTCTCCGCGGCAGTGTGTCTTTCTGGTCAATATTCTGGGCCTCTACAATCGGTATCACCATGGGGAGTATAATCAGTTATTTTGTCGGAATGATCGGGAGCGTCGTTGGTAGTAGAGTCCGATTCACATTATTTAATAGACAAAGCAGGATTAATAGCCGGAAAATGGGAAATGATTCTATTATAAGAAACCTGTGGGAACGTTATGGTAATTTCTCGATCTTTATGGCTCAATTATGGGGTTTTTCAAGAACCTTTATTTCATTCCCTGCCGGAGCAATGCATATGAATTTTTATGTCTTCGTCTTATATACATTTCTTGGTGGAATGCTCTTCAGCTCGCTGGCAATCGGTACAAGTATAATCTTAACCCATACTATGGGTTTGACACTGCGATTTTTAAAAATGCTTGCCGGATTTTCTCCATGGTTGCTGTTGATACCTTTTATGATCGCTGCCGGCTTAGTTATATTCACCGTTGTGAAAAAGATTAGAAATCCGAAAAAAGATTATGAAACCGACCAAAAGACTGAAGCGAGCTGTTTCGAGAAACGTCAATTTTAAGTTATAATTAAAAAGTGGCTGTAAAGACTATTATTTAATTGCTATTATTAATTATTCAGCTCTCCGGATATATTTATTGCAGAAAGGAATAACCCGATGGGAAAATACCGGTTCAGCCTTAAAGTCTATAATGAACGCTGTAAAGACTGCGGAATCTGTTTTGCATTTTGTCCAAAAGATAATTTAAAACCCGGCGCTGATGGCAGCCCTGTGTTTATAGATCCTGAATCTTGCACCGGCTGTAAATTATGTGAGTATATGTGTCCTGATTTTGCAATTCAGGTTGTTAAAGATAAGGTTGATGAAAAAGAAAGCGGGACTGTTAAATAGATATGATTAAGCCGATTAAAATACTTGATAACATCACTGACCGAGTTTTCGCTGCTCTTGGAGCTGTAGGACTTTCGCAGTTTCCACAGTTCTTCGCACAATACATGCAAAGACTGGGCGGACATCTGGATGAAGCACGAAGAGTCTTTGATCAATATGCCAGGGCGGCTGCTGATGCCGGCTTATCAATTGATGATTACATCCTGGAACACCTTAACTCCGGGAGTGAGGTCTTTCGAACATCCGGAAGAGTAATCGAAAGTCTGGTTAGCCGTTTTTATGAATTGGAACAATCGTATAAAGCTTTGGAGAACGCAAATATCTACAACCGGTGGTTGGTATTTTTAAGAGAGGTTAACTGGTCGATTGCAGCCGGAACATGGGAAAATTTTGTCCCGGGAGTGCCGACAACAATAGAGGGGCTGGCCTATGCCCTTGCAGGCTTGCTCTTGGGCTGGGGCCTGTACGCAGCAATTAAGGGAGTGCTTTCATACCCTTTTAAAGCTAAATCCAAAATAAATACTTCTAAGTCAGGCTCCAGATAAAAGGAACTGGCCGGTATGAAAAATAACTTACAGAATAATTATCAAAAAGAACAATTAAATTTAAGCGGAAAAATCGGCCGGGGAAAGAAAGCAGCCCTGATTACTTTTGGCTGTCAGATGAACGAACATGACTCAGAAGTGATTGCGGCGATGATTGCACAGATGGGTTATAGTAAGGCTTCCAGCCCGGAAGAAGCGGATTTGATTGTTATCAATACCTGTGCAGTCCGTCAAAAACCCGAAGACAAGGTTTCTTCACTGCTCGGTAAATTCGCGGAACTGAAAGATAACAATAAAGACCTGATCATCGCCGTTACAGGCTGCATGACGCAACAGGAAGATCTGGCCGCTTACATCAAAGAACGTTTTCATTACGTCAATTTAATTTTAGGTACCCATGCCATACCACGGTTTCCTTCACTGGTTGTGATGGCAGCAGAACAAACGGGTACGATCGTCGATCTGGAAGAAGACTACGCAGATCGTGAAGGTCTGCCGGCTATCCGCAGCAGTAAATTTAAAGCATGGCTGCCGATAATCTATGGCTGTAATAACTATTGCTCTTATTGCATTGTACCTTTCGTCCGGGGCCGCGAGAGAAGCCGTATGCCTCAGGATATTGTTAAAGAGGCCAAAATTTTGGCCGAGAGAGGTTTTGTCGAGATCACCCTTCTGGGGCAAAATGTTAATTCATACGGATTGGATTTAAAGCAAAGCACGGACTTTCCAGAGTTGCTTCTTGCCCTAAATGACCTTGAAGGTATCAGGCGTATCCGATTTATGACATCACATCCCAAAGATTTATCTGATCGGCTGATTCAGGTTATGGGCGCAGGTGAGAAAATCTGCGAGCATATCCACTTGCCGGTTCAATCAGGGAGCAATTGGATTTTAAAAAAGATGAACCGCAAATATACCCGGGAGCATTACTTAACCTTAATTAGTAAAATTAAAGATAATATTCCCGGCATCGCCATTACATCAGATCTGATTGTTGGTTTCCCGGGAGAGTACGAGGATGAGTTTCAGGAAACCATTGACCTGGTAAAAAAAGCAAGGTTTGACAACGCGTTTTCTTTTCTCTATTCGGCCAGGAAAAATACTGCTGCGTCGCTGCTGCCGGATCAGGTCGATCATAAGATTAAAGAAAGCAGACTGCAGATCTTAAATAAAGTGCAGCATCAAATCAGCAGGGAAGTAAATGAACGATTACTCAATCAAGTCATGGAAGTGCTTGTAGACGGGCCCAGTAAAACTGATCAAGCAGTTCAAACCGGAAGAACGAGGTCAAATAAACTGGTCCATTTTTCTGCGAGTACTGATCTGACCGGCACAATGGTTAAAGTCAGAATTACTGAGGCTAAAACCTGGAATCTTATTGGAGAAATTGTGGAGAATTATTAATGAGCCGCAACAGCCCAATGATGGAGCAGTACAGGAAAATCAAGGAGCAACATCCTGACAAACTACTGATGTTTCAGGTAGGAGATTTTTACGAGCTTTTTTATAAAGATGCGGAAATTGCTTCCCGGGAGCTGGATCTGGTATTAACATCGAGAGACGGGGGAAGTGAAAATCCCGTCCCCTTGGCCGGGGTTCCGATTCACGCTGCAGAAACATACTTGAACAAGCTTTTAAATAAAGGATTCAAGGTAGTTATTTGCGATCAGATCGAAAGCGCTGCCCAGGCAAAAGGGATTGTGAGGCGCGCGATAACCAGGATTTTAACCCCGGGTACAATTTCAGAGTCAGAAATGTTAGACGAAGGAAGCAATAATTACCTTGCTGTTATTGTCAGTGATAGCAGTGGGAATTTTGGATTAGCTTTCCTTGACGTCTCAACCGGAGAATTCTCGGTTACTGAACAAAGAGAGAGCAGCGCCTGGTCTGAACTGTCTGAAGAACTTATACGTTTAAAGCCCTCTGAGCTGCTTTGTTCGAATCGGCAGGTCGAAGAGCTTTGCTTGAAGCTGAAGGCCTCATTAAACAATGTTATTGTTGCTTCTTTACCTTTGGTGCCGGATCTAGAAGAAGCTCGTCAAGTTATTGCAGCTAATTACAACGTAAGTATTTTAGAAAACCTTCAACCAGATCAATTCCCGCTTGCGACTATCGCAGCAGCTGCCTCTCTAACCTATCTGGAAGAACTCAAACAGCTGCCTCGTAAGATTCGTCATTTTAAAAACCCAGAACTCTACTTCATTAAAGGTTACCTGATTTTAGATAATATTACCAGTAAAAATCTTGAACTGACCGAATCAATATCTGGTGGAAAAAGAGGATGTTTACTGGAGATCATTGATCACTGCCTGACCGGGATGGGGCGGCGCTTGTTAAAGCGCAGGCTTGAGCTTCCCCTGATCGACAGAAATATGGTTGAGAAACGATTAGATGCAGTTGAAGAATTATGTAATAAACCCCTGATCAGAAGAGAGATCAGACATCAGCTTAGCAAAGTTTTTGATCTTGAACGATTTTGCAGCAAGCTTGCCTACAGGAAAGTTTATCCCCGCGATCTTCCGGCATTAAAACGGGCAGTAGCTTACTGCAAGCCTTTAATAAAACTATTGAAGCCAATTGAATCTGTCGAATTAAGAAGCCTTGCCGATATGATGCCTGATTTTGAAGAGTTAATTATATTAATTGAAAGGTCTCTTAAAGATGATCCTCCGGCAACTTTAAAGGATGGAGAAATATTCCGTGAAAATTATAATCTGGAAGTAGACCAGCTAAGATCATTAGTCCGGGAGGGAAGTACTATGCTTCTCGATTATGAAAAAGAGGAGCGAAGCCGGACCGGTATCAAGTCTTTGCGAGTCGGTTACAATCGTAATTTTGGATATTACCTAGAGGTGACAAAAACTAATATTGATCTGATACCGCAATATTATCAGCGTAAACAAACGCTGGTTGGCGCTGAACGCTATACGACTGATCAGCTTTTCGAACTTGAAAATAAACTGACTGGCGCCCGTGAAAAACTTATTGCTCTTGAGCAGAGACTTTTTGAGGAGCTGCTTGATCAAATTGGAGCATGGATTGTCAGGCTTCAAAAGGCTGCCGATCTGATCGCTGAATTTGACTTTTTTCAAGGCCTGGCTGAAACGGCAGAGCGTTATGGCTATTGTCGCCCCCGATTTTCTAAGAATGGGAGTCTGAAAATTACCCAAAACCGCCACCCCGTCGTTGAGCAGCTGACATCTGAAAAATTTGTCCCCAATAACGTGTTAGTTGACCGGGATAATTTTATATTGCTGCTTACCGGACCGAATATGGCCGGTAAAAGTACTTACATCCGCAGCGTGGCCCTGGCTGCTGTATTGGCGCAAACTGGTAGTTTTATACCGGCAGAGACAGCCGAACTGCCTCTATTTGATCGAATTTTCGCCCGGGTTGGAGCATCAGATGATCTGAGCAAAGGCCACAGCACTTTTATGGTCGAGATGACTGAAACAGCAACGATATTAAAAGAGTCGACTGAAAACAGCCTGATTATCCTTGATGAAATTGGCCGCGGTACCAGCACCTATGATGGCATGAGTATTGCCCGTTCCGTTCTAGAATATATTAGCAAACACATTGGCGCAAAAACTCTTTTCTCGACTCATTATCATGAACTGACTGGGCTTGAAGGGGAAATATCCGGAGTGAAAAACTATAGCATGGCTGTTAAAGAGAAAGGAAACGAAGTCATTTTTTTAAGACAGGTTGTTCCCGGGAAAGCCGATAAAAGCTATGGAATAAATGTGGCAAGACTTGCCGGTTTGCCGGTAGAGGTTCTGATCAGAGCTGAAACGATTCTGGTTGAACATGAACAAGCAGCTTCTACCGCTGCTGAACAGCAGTTAAGCCTGCTGCCGATCATTGTTAATCAGTCAAGAGATGATCATAATAGTGTATTTGAAGCTGTCAATAAAATAAAAACCTTAGATCTCAACAGAATGACGCCCCTTGAGGCGATGAAGGCTCTTTTTGACTTACAGCAGGAGTTGTTTACTGGTGAAGATGAATAAACTTGTTAAGTCGGGTGGTTTTTTAAATCAATGGTTATTAAACTGTTAGACAAAAATACAGCGGAGAAAATTGCGGCCGGAGAAGTGATCGAAAATCCTTCTTCCGTAGTGAAAGAGCTGGTGGAGAATGCTCTTGATGCCGAAGCAAGAAATATCATAATTGAGATTGAAGGAGGAGGTAAGGAGTTAATTGCGGTTTCTGATGATGGTTGTGGTATCAATCCAGATGATGTCGAACTTGCCTTCGAACGCTTTGCTACCAGCAAACTCAGCAAGATAGATGACTTAGAGTATTTATCCAGTCTTGGATTCAGGGGGGAGGCCCTGCCCAGTATTGCTGTTGTATCGAAGATAACAATGGTAACCAGGGTTGAAAACAATTTGTACGCTGTCAGAATATCACTCGAAGGTGGGGAAGTTAAAGAAATTACTGAAGCCGGTGCACCTTTCGGCACATCGGTTACGGTTAAAGAACTTTATTTTAATACCCCGGGACGAAAAAAATTTTTACGGGCTTCTTCAGTTGAATCAGCGCGGATAAGCAATTTGATTACTTCGATGGCACTGGCTCATCCGCATGTCTCCTTTACGCTCAAGAGCGGAACGAGGAGTTTGTTGCATACAAACGGTGATGGACAGTTATTACATGTAGTCGGGGCTGTTTACGGAGCTGATACAGCAAAAGCAATGCTTGAACTTAAAAATTATAATTCTGAAGGCGCTATTGCGCTTTCCGGTTTGATTTCCACCCCCCTGGTTAACCGATCTTCGAGAAAATGGATCACCTTAATTGTTAATAGACGGATTGTCAATAATAATTTGCTTTCTACCGCAATAATCCGTGCTTACGGCGATCAACTACCCATAAGGCGTTTTCCCATGGCAATCTTGAATATGGAGATTAGTCCTAATTTAATTGATGTTAACGTTCATCCGGCAAAAACAGAAATTCGTTTTCTTGATCCGGAAGCAGTTAAAGCAGCAGTTTACAAATCGGTAAAACTTTCTTTGCCTGATCGTGAAACCATGACTAAATGGCCTGATAAAAACAATAACATGACAGAAAATCATCCCGGGCATTACAGCCAGTTCAGTCTGATCTACGATCAGCGCAGCGGTTACTACAGCAGCAAAGAGGAAGATCAGGAAGTTCAAAATGAATTACCAACGGTTAAACTGGCAGAAGAGGGTATAAGTGATCATAATCAAAGAAGTTCCAGCACAGATCAATTATCAGGCGGTGATTTTGATTTTAAGCTGATTGGCCAGTATCTTGACAGCTACATCATTGTCCAGAAGAATGATGATCTCATGCTGATTGATCAACACGCAGCTCATGAAAGAGTTATTTATAACCAGGTTAAAATAGAGCAGAAAGCTAATGAAGCTGAAAAAACAGCCCAGCTGACTATTCCCTATACTATTGAAGTGCCGGTCAGGTGGCGTGAACTGTTACCACGGTTTTTACCCTTTTTAATATCGCTGGGAATTGTAATAGAACCGATTACTGATTACAGTTACGCAGTTCGCGCGGTCCCGCTCTATAGGGGTGAGCTTATAAAAGATTTTGAAATATATGATCTGCTTGAACGTTTAACTGCAGAAGACGAAGATGATTTCAACCATCACCGTGATGCTCTTTTTAAAACCCTGGCCTGCCATCGTTCGGTAAAAGCAAAACAACCGCTAAGCCGAAGGGAAATGGAAAAACTTCTGCATGAATGGCTTGCGACCGACTCAGCCGGTTTCTGTCCCCACGGGCGCCCGACTGTAATCAGATTTGAACGTCATATACTGGAAAAAAGTTTTTTACGCAGGGGTAACTAATCAATGACGGCCAGGACAGAAACTGAAAAAGTGCCTCTGCTGGTTATTGTTGGACCGACAGCAGTTGGCAAATCTGCACTCGCCCTGCAAATTGCCCAGAACTTAACGACTGATTTAATCAGCGCTGATTCTGCTCAGGTTTACAGGTTTATGAACATTGGAACAGCAAAACCTACAAGGCAGGAGCAAGAATCAGTACCCCACCATTTAATCGATCTGGTAAATCCTGATCAGCAATACAGCGTTGCTGACTATCAAAAAGATGCCACAACAGCGATCGGGGATTTGTGGCGTCGTCATAAATTGCCAGTGATGGTCGGAGGAACAGGACTTTACATCCGCTCTATAACTGCGGCCTATGCTTTTGGCAGTAAAGGTATTAATGTGGAAATCAGAGATAGATTATCCCGGGAAGCAGAATTGTATGGTTTGGATTATCTCTATAAAAAACTTGAAAGTGTTGATCCAAAGGCTGCAGTGATAATTCATCCTAACGATCAGAAAAGAATTATCAGGGCTCTTGAAGTCTTTACAGCAGAAGGAAGACCGATATCGGAACAAGCCGATCTGACCAGGACTGCTGAATCTCCATTTAAAACTTGTATATTTGGTTTAGAAATGCCTCGTGATGCTCTCTACCAAAGAATTGAAAACAGGGTTGATCAGATGATCAAGGACGGCTTTTTAGATGAGGTTGAGGAGCTAAAAAAAATGGGTTACCGTCAAGAGGATCCCGGGATGCAAATACTGGGCTATCGGCAGCTATATTATTATTTAAGTAGTGGCGGTGATTTTAAAAGCATAATAGATAATATCAAGAAGGAAACCAGAAACCTGGCCAAGAGACAGATGACCTGGTTCAGGCGTGATAAAGAGATAAACTGGGTTAGGGTTGATAAATCCGATTCATTGAAAAGAATTACTGAAAATATTTGCAAAATAGTGAAGGATTTAGTGCCCTGACGGGCGAATATAGATTCCTGTAATAACAGAAAAGAAGGGAGCCCGATCGATGAAAGGCATGATCAATTTACAGGATACTTTTCTTAACCAGGCTCGCAAAGAAAATATGCTAACCACCGTTTTTCTGGTTAACGGTTATCAAATAAAGGGAGTTGTTCGCAGTTTTGACAATTTCACACTACTGTTGGATGTAGAGGGAAAACAGCAATTGGTTTACAAACACGCCATATCAACAATTATTCCTTTGCGAAACATAAACCTGCGATCAGTTGAAAACGAAACAGGTGAAGATGAAAACGGAGAAACAGCTGAAGAGTAGGGGAAAAGCCGGCCAATCGAAAAGGAAGGCGTTTGTGGAAATGCCTTCTTTTTTTATGTAATGAGTGACCTCCTGCTCAATTTTTAAAATTTAAGAAGAATGGGAGTATCGTGATGCTTCAAGACGCAGAAAAAGCAATTCTGGTCGGTTTGAATAGGGGCCAGAAAGATGACCTGCTGGAACATTCAATGGACGAACTGGCTCTCCTGGCCGATACGGCAGGCGCAACGGTAGTTGGCCGTTTGATTCAGGTTAAAGCTGTTCCGGATAATGCTTTTTACCTGGGGAGAGGCAAAACGGAAGAACTATTGAACCTCGTCAATTATTATGGAGCAGATATGGTAATATTTGATAATGAACTAAGCCCGACCCAGATACGCAATTTAGATCGAATGTTAAATATTAAAGTAATTGATAGAACAGCTTTAATCCTTGATATATTTGCGCGCCGGGCTTTGTCAAAGGAGGGGAAACTTCAGGTCGAACTCGCTCAACTGCAATATACGCTGCCAAGGTTAATCGGTCTTGGTCAACAGCTATCAAGACTTGGTGGCGGTATCGGGACCAGGGGACCGGGTGAGACCCAGCTAGAGGTAGATCGCCGGGTAATTCGCCGTAAAATCAGTGAATTGAAAAAAGAAATTTCAGCAATTCGCAAACATCGAAAATTACACAGGCAAAGACGGCAGCGGAACCGCTGTTTTGTGGCCAGCCTGGTTGGATACACTAATGCCGGAAAATCAACCCTGTTGAATGCCCTGACCGGATCTGATCTTTATACGGAAGATAAATTATTTGCCACTCTCGATCCTGCAGTCCGGCGTGGACAACTTGAAGGAGGAAGGGAGATTCTTTTCACCGATACGGTCGGGTTTATTGAAAAATTACCAAAGCAGCTGGTAACTGCATTTAAGGCTACTCTTGAAGAGCTGTCAGCTGCTAATCTCCTGCTTCACGTAGTTGATATCAGCCATCCGGATTATCTTAACCAAATTGCCATAGTCCGTGAGCATTTGCAGAAAATAGATGCCGAAAGCTTTGCCAGGGAGCTGCTTGTTTTTAATAAGGTTGACCTCCTGGCCGACAATTTTGATTTTAGCTATCTGAAAAGGCATTTCCCCGAAGCGCTTTTTGTATCTGCGCTGAATAAAGACGGCCTCGGCCAGTTGAAAGAAAGAATAGCCGATCAGATTAATCGTCAGCGGACTCTCATAAAAGCATATCTTCCTTATAACGCCGGGAAACAGTTGGCCCTAATACAACAACAGGGTGAGGTAAGGGAGATCCAATATAAAAATGATTATCTGATCATTGAAGCAGTAGTTGATTCAGGTCTTGCTGACCTTTTAGAAGAATATTTGGTTAGCAGACCTTTAAAGTTTGCGGAAAAGGGCAACGACCTTACCTAAAATATTAACATCAGCAGCAATGATCGGTTCATAGCTGCTGTTTTCAGGTTGCAATCTAATGCCATTAATTTCGCGGAAAAAACGTTTTACAGTTGCTTCTTCATCCAGCAAAGCGGCTACAATTTCACCGTTTTCTGCGGAAAACTGCTGTCGGACTATTACATAATCGCCGTCGTTTATGCCGGCCTCGATCATGCTATCGCCCTCTACCTTGAGAACAAAACAATTTTCACCTACGGAAAGGTGCTCCGGTATGGGGAAATATCCTTCACGGTTTTCCTCTGCTAATACGGGCAATCCGGCGGTGATTCGGCCAACCAGAGGAGCGAAAGAGCATTTAAGTTCGGGATTGCCTTCAGTACTGACTAAAAGTTTGATAGCCCTGGGCTTGGTGGCCATGCGGGTTATATAGCCCTTTTCCTCCAACAGATCGAGATAACCATGGACAGTGGCAGTAGAACTGATCCCCAGAGCCTTGCCAATTTCACGGACAGAAGGAGGATAATTACACCGGGCAACTTCCTGCTCGATAAACTTAAGAACCCGACGTTGCTTGTCTGTTAAAGGTTCCAATTGATCACCGCCCGCGCCTTTAGTTTGAATATTATATCACAGCATATTTAAAGAGGCAAACTATTGTTTGCCTGTTCCGACAAATTAAACTGGTGATTAATTATAACCATTGAGACGCAGCAGTTTATTAAGCCCATTCAGATAAGCCTTGACGCTGGCTTCGATAATGTCGGTACTGGTTCCGCGGCCGGTGATCTTGCGATCCTGGTATGACATTTCAACCTGGACTTCGCCAAGAGCGTCGCGGCCCTGGGTGACAGCATTAATTTTATATTTTTCCAGGCCGATACTTAACCCGGTTATTTTGTTGATAGCATTGTAAGCAGCATCAATCGGTCCGGCACCTATGGCTACCTCTTCGATCAAACTATCATCGTCCTTTCGCAGGCGAATAACTGCTGAAGGAATGCTTTTGCTGCCGCTCACAGTTTGCAGGTAATCGAGTTTATAGCGCGGTTCAGCAAAGGAGAGGTGGTCGAGAATCAGAGCTTCCAAGTCTTCAGGGTAAATTTCTTTTTTCCGGTCGGCTAAAGTAACAAAGCGTTCATAAATCTGGTCAAGCTGACTGCGATCTAAAGCAAACCCAAGTTTTTTTAGTTGATCCATTACTGCGTGACGGCCGGAGCGGGCTGTAAGACACATTTGGGCCGCTTTGCCGCCGATTAATTCAGCATCAATAATTTCATAAGTTTCTTTATTTTTTAAAATGCCATCCTGATGGATTCCCGAAGAGTGAGCAAAGGCATTTAAACCGACAACGGCTTTATTAACAGGAATAGAAATTCCGGTCAGTTTGCTAACCAATCTACTGGTTCTGTAGATTTCTTCATAATTTATATCAGTATAGTAGGGGAAATGATTACCCCTGATCCTAAGGGCAACGGCAATTTCCTCCAGAGCGGCATTACCGGCTCTTTCCCCAATGCCATTAATATTGCATTCGATCTGCCTTGCTCCATTTTTTACCGCTTCAAGCGAGTTGGCGACGGCAAGGCCAAGGTCGTTATGGCAGTGAACACTTAAAACCACCTGGTCGATCCCGGCAACATTATCTTTAATTCTTTTTATCTGGGCGCCAAACTCTTCCGGAATAGCATAACCAACAGTGTCAGGGATATTGATAACGGTTGCACCAGCTTTTATCACAGCTTCCAGAAGCTTAAACAAATACTCGTCACGAGCCCTGGTTGCATCTTCCGGGGAGTATTCGACGTCATGGCAAAAACTTTTTGCATACTTGACAGCTTCGACCGCTTGTTCAAGCAGTGTCTCCGGGTCTTTTTTTAGTTTATGTTCCATATGAATATCAGACGCGCCAAGAAATACATGGAGGCGAGGTTTTTCCGCATTTCTGATTGCCTCCCAGGCTGCATCAATATCGCCCTGAACTGCCCTGGCCAGGGCACAGATGACCGGTCCTTTAATTTGTTCTGCTATCGCTTTGACTGCTCTTAATTCACCTGGTGATGAGATGGGAAAGCCTGCTTCAATAATATCAACACCAAGACGAGCAAGCTGGCGGGCAACTTCGAGTTTCTCCTCATAATTAAGTCTGGCGCCGGGTGTTTGCTCACCATCACGCAGAGTGCTGTCAAATAAAAATATTTTTTCGGAGCCGTGAATTTTATGTTTTCTGTTCTTCATTTTATTACCTCCTGGGTCTCTGCTTTAAGTAGAAGTGGGGGAGAGCAAAATAAAAACTTCCGTCCAAGAGACGAAAGCCTGTATTTCGCGGTACCACTCTTCTTGGTGGCAATATTCTACCACCCACTCTCTGTGATAACGGAAGTCTCCGTCCAAGCCTAATCTTAATCGAAATAATTAATTTCGGTTGGAGGCTGACGGGAGAGTTCGCAGACTCTTTCATTACCGTATTTCACCTGATAAACGGCTCTCTGCAAATGTTCTGTCTGCTACTGGGCCCGATCATTGCCTTTTTTAATATTCAACAACTTGCCTGTAAGATTACCTAAAAATATAGAAGTTGTCAATACCACCGGTGCTAATTAAAGCATCATGTTAGAGTGCAAAACTCTTGTTTTTCTATTGGAATATAGATATAATTCAATAAACATTGATATGATACCGTTCATTAGACAGGCAGTACTATTTAGCAAATACGAAGCAGGTGCATTGATGAGTTCAAGAATCAGCGGATCTCGTGTTTTGAGTAAAAGTGAGCAGCTTGCTCTCCTGAAGCAACCAAATCCAAGGGCGCCTACAGGGCTTCGTAATTTATGCATTATCAGTTTAATGCTAAAAACAGGGATTAAAATCAGCGAGGTAATAAAATTATATGAATCAGATCTTGACTGGGATAATGGAACTGTTCATATCAATGAGAGCGGAGGGGCCAAAGAACGCACGATTGCTGTTGGCATCAGTGATCTGAATTTACTGCGCAGCTGGCGAAGAATCAGGCCTGATGGTTGCTCCTGTTTTTTCACCACCTTAAGAGGTGGTAAATTAAAAGATCGTTATTTAAGGGAAATGATTAAACGTTATGCCAGAAGAGCCGGTATTGCCAAGGACGTTTATCCGCATATGTTAAGAACAACATTTGCTGTTGATTTTATTCACGAAACCCGCAACCTGGATTTGCTGCAGGAAGTTTTGGGACACCGGGATCAAAATACCACCCAAAACTATATTAAAATCTATTTTTTAGAGCAATCAGGCATCATTGAAAGTGCCGGTTCTGTATTTAACGTTAATGAGGATGCGATACAACGGGTTGATAATTTCAAACCTGACACGGAACATAAATACCCATATATTACCATTGAAGCTGTAGCGGAACCGGGAGACCGGCAATCTATACCGGCGATGAAATGTTGCAACTGTGATTTCATCTTGCATTACCAGGGAAACTGTCCGCAATGCGGAGCATCTTTTTACAGCATTTTAAAACATTGGGGTAAAACTTTATAAATGTTTAAAAAGAAAGCGGGAGGAAGCATCATAACAAACCTTAACCAAGAAACAGAGAAACGGCCTGACATTACTACCGATAATATATCTTATGTAAACTAACGTATAAATTTCTGTTTAAGCTCACCTTTAATCAGTATTTACGGCTGCTTTATTGATAAATATGTTCTCTTTCGCGGATTCGCACCATTCAGGTTATCCGTAAAAAGAGAAAATATTTTTGGTATAATAGTAATGAGCTTTAAATGCGCTTTAACTGTGGAGGCTCTTTTTTTATGAAAACTTTACCAAAAAAAAATTTGTTTGTAATCTCTATTATTGTCTTAATGTCCCTCCTCCTCTCTTCCTGCTCATCATCCGGAGTACTACCTGATAATGAAGATCCATTTAATAATAATCAACAACCTGAAGCTGCCGGAAATTTTACGGAGATCGAAACTTCTGCAGAAAAAAGTTCACTGCACCCGGAGTTGGATTACGGTATAACCGATATGCGCGTTGGCCTTTATAACGGGGTCGGCAGTTGGGATTTAAATGTGCAAGCGCTAAAAAACTTTTTAGACGATCATGAGGTCAGTTATGAACTGTTTGACGAAAATGACGTGGCGTCAAATAATTTAATTGAGCAATTCGATTTAATCTGGTTTCCAGGCGGTTTTGCCGCAGAATACAGGTATTATATACCTAACCTTGATCATATTATTCAATTTGTATCCAGTGGTGGCTCTTTTATCGGAAGTTGTGCCGGCGCATATTTTGCCGCAGATATCCTGCGCTGGTTAGGCGAAGATCAGGATTATCCCTTAAATTTATTTCCGGGAAGAGCAGCTGGTCCGTTGGTTAACGAAATTGGCTGGGGAGAAGAAACATCAATCCACTTAAGCCGGGAATTACCGGTAAATGAGGAATTTAATAATGAATTGCCGGTTTATTACTTTGACGGTCCATATTTTGCCCCTGCCGAAGGGGCTGATGTCCTCACGGTGGCAAGTTACGGGGTAAATAGTCTGCCGGCTGTGGTGGCCGGTCGTTTTGGTGCGGGAAGCTATCTGCTTTTCGGACCCCACCCTGAACTGGGTGGCATAAACCCGGAAACTGGCGATTATGACCTGGAAGGTGGCAATAATGCCCAGTGGTCATGGCTGTTTGCGGTTCTCGACTGGTTTAGCGCCTGGTAAGAGAGACCTGGTGTGCTATAATAATTAACAGTAATCATATACAGGAAGGTGCATTTTAACTGATGAAGCGTATTCATTTTTTGATGCTGCTCATAATTGTTACAGTTCTGTTTTTTGTTATCGGGTTACAAGCCGGAGCTGTATTTCCACCGGAAGTATTGTTCGGAGACCGTGAAGGTGATGTAAATCTTAATGGTGATGAACTTGAAGACGCCAACCCTGATGAGGGATTATCTGAACCGGATCTACGGACGGTAAAGTTAATTGCTGCCGGCAATATTTTCCCCCACATTCCTCAAATCGAACAAGCACATATTGGTGACGGTATTTATGATTTTTCGCCGAGCTTTGAATATATCGAACCTTATTTTAAAAAGGGCGATCTGGCGATCGCTGATCTGGAGACAGCCCAGGCCGGTCCCGAAATATCTTTTCTTGGTAACAGCGGTTATACCGGCTTCCCACTGTTTAACTCTCCCCAGGAGCTGTCGGTTGCTTTGCGTGACGCCGGCATTGATCTAATGACTCTTGGCAACAACCATGCCTTGGATCGCGGTTATGAAGGCCTGCTTGTTTCGCTGGATCATCTGCGCAGTCTTGGTCTGAAAACATTTGGCGCTTATAAAAGCCGGGAGGAACGCGATGAGCTGCTGATTTTAGAGCAAAACGGCATCAATATCGCTTTTATCGGCTATACCTTCAGCACTAATGGTATTCCAGTCCCTGAGGGACACGAATACTGCATTAATTACGCACCGGGTTTTACAGACTTGACTGAAGTCCTTGAGGATATTGCGAATGCCAGAGCGTCAGGTGCCGATATAATCGCCGTTTTCCCTCACTGGGGAGACGATGAGTACAACCAGGAGCCTCAACCTCAGTATCTGCGCCAGGTTGCTGAAGAGTTCGCGGCAGCCGGAGCTGACTTGATTATCGGCGGTCATCCGAAATTTGTGCAACCCTTCGAGTGGTTTTTTAATGATCGCCCTGATGGCTCCGAGAGGGCAACATTGGCCATCTATGCCCAGGGAACTTTGCTATCAAATCAGCACTATCCGGCTAACGTATCTCCGCGGGTTGAATACCACCTGCTTCTGGATATTGATTTGACCAAAGATATGGATAGCGGCAATGCCTGGATCAGTGCTGTTGATTATGAAGTAACCTGGATCCACCGTCTTTGGCGTCATCGCATTCTCCCTCTTGCTGAAGTATTTACCGGCGAACCGGCTGATTATAATTTAAGCAGTGAAAAAGTTGAAGAGCTAAAAACCTGGTATGATCGAACCATTGAAGCAGCTGAAGCTTACGGTTATAAAGAAGGCAAAGATAAAGCAATGAATTTAGCAGGGCTGATGTGGGATAAAGCCCACGAAACCGAGTAATAAACGGGATATCTGGCTAGAGAGTAAACTGTTGTCAGTAAATCAAAAGGAAGGTGTTAACTTTATTGAAGATCGGGGTCTTCACCGATAGTTATCGCCCGTATACCAGTGGAGTCGTCAGATCAATTGACCTTTTTGCCAAAGAATTTACCAATCGCGGTCATGAAGTATATATTTTCGGACCCGATTACCCTCTTTTGCATCCTCCAAAGGAGGATAAGGTTTTTCGTTTTGCGGCCTTTCCAGCTCCAACAATGCCTGAATTCTCCATACCCCTGCCGATTTCTGTTCAGTTAAGCCCCACAATCAAAAAAATCGGATTAGACATAATTCATGTTCACTCTCCCTTCTTAATGGGCAGCTTAGGGGCAAGGGCTGCCAGAAGACACCGGCTACCCCTGGTTTTTACCTTTCACACTTTGTATGATCAGTATGTCCACTATATACCCTTCGCCGAATCGGCATCACGACAGATAGTGCAGTTGATCAGCCGCGATTTTTGTAACCGCTGTAACATGGTCGTCGCGCCGTCACAATTAGTTGTAAATTATCTCCGCAGAATCGGAGTGGAGGCTCCTATTGTCAATATCCCTACGGGTATTGATCTGGCTGAGTTTGTTGATCTTAATCCTTCCTGGCTTGCTGAAAATTATAATATCAGCCCCGAAAAAACAGTTCTTCTTTTTGTAGGACGCTTAGGTAAGGAAAAGAATGTTATGTTTTTACTCAAATCTTTTCAGGAAATAAACCGTCTCCACCCGGAAACACACCTTGTCCTTGTCGGTAATGGGCCACAGGAAGAACTGTTAAAACGTTTTTGCGTAAAAAACGGCCTTAAAAATGTTGTAACCTTTACCGGAGTTCTGCCTCGAAATAAAATAGTCCACTGTTTTGCCAGCGCCGACCTTTTTGTCTTTCCCTCGGTAACGGAAACGCAGGGGCTGGTAATCGGTGAGGCTAAAGCCGCAGGTTTGCCGGTAGTAGCAGTCCGGGCCTTTGGTCCTGCTGAAATTGTTCTACACGGCGAAGACGGTCTGCTAACTGATCCGACATTAACTTCGTTTACGGACGCCGTGTTGCAGCTGCTTGTTGATAAAGTTTTGCGCAGTAAAATGAGCAAGTCAGCCTGTCATAATGCAACTCTTGTCTCTTCTTCACGCTGTGCTGAACAGATGATCGAAGTATACGAAGATATGATCGAAGATAAGTGCTGCGCTCCCCGCAGGTGGCACCCCTACCGCAGTGTCAGTAAATACTTTGATTTTTAACAGGCACCCTGACTGTTGCATCGTTTATTGTATTTAAGTATAATGAATATTGTCATTGCGGGATGGTGTAGCGGTAGCACGGATGACTCTGGATCATCAAGCCTAGGTTCGATCCCTAGTCCCGCAGCCAGTAAAAAGCCCCCTGTTCTTCTCAAACAGAGGGTTTTCTTATAAAAGGGGTGAAGTAATTGTTCAATCTGATCGTTGGTTTTGCCTTGATTGCAGTCTTCTTTATCCTCGTTCTATTTCTAAAAAGTGGTTATAAAAAAGATCGATAATAAAATTTCACCAGGCAGAAAATGAATCGTAAACCTCTGCCGGCTTTAGTTTAACTAAGTTCTTTTCTGATGTACTCAGCTGCTTTTTCAAGGCGCTTCACAGTCCGTTCACGGCCTAAGAGCTCAATAATTTCAAACAGACCTGGACCACCGGTCAGTCCGGTAACAGCGAGGCGCACCGGTTGAACAACTTTGCCGATGGATATCTCATTTTTGGAGCAGTATTCATTGATAAGCGTCTCAGTTGAAGTATGGTCGAAAATATCAAGTGTTTTCATTAAAGCGGAGATCTGAAGCAGATAATCCGCGGCTTCTGCCTTATTAAACGCTTTTTTAACCCCTTTTTGATCATAGGCAAAGGGATCTTCATAAAAATAAAATGATAGATCAGCCAGCTCAACTAAGGTTTTGGCTCTTTCCCTGACGACGCTGATAACCTGTTTCAGGTACTTTATATCTGCTTTATTAGCCGGCTCTTTTAGCAGGCCTCTTTTCTGGTAAAACGGCCGGGCAGCCTCAGTTAATGAATCCAAATCATAGTCGCGTATATACTGGCCATTCATCCAGGTTAATTTATCAGTATCATAGACTGCAGCGGTTTTACCCACCTTTTCCAAGCTGAATAAGCCTGTCATTTCTTTCAGAGTAAATATATCACTCTCTTCATCGCCTCCCCCTGGCGACCAACCGAGCAGGGCCATATAGTTTACCAGAGCTTCAGGAAGGAATCCGAGGCTGCGGAATTCTTCAACAGAAGTTGCCCCGTGACGTTTACTCAGTTTACTGCGATCAGGAGCTAAAATCATTGGCACGTGAGCATAAGCAGGCAATCGATAGCCAAGGGCCTGGGCGCACAGAATCTGACGGGGAGTATTGGAAAGATGTTCTTCAGCACGGATTACATGGCTGATTTTAAACTGCGAATCGTCGACCACACTGGCAAAATTATAGGTGGGCTGTCCGCTTGATTTAACAACTATAAAATCATCTAATCCGCGGTTATCAAAGCGGACTTCCCCCCTGATCAGGTCACTGACAACGGTATCACCCTGATCTGGAGTACGCAGCCTTATTACCGGTTTAATTCCGCTGTTGATCCGCTCTTGTTCTTTATCCGGAGGCAGGTTTCGACATATTCCCGGATATTGAAAAGCCCGGTTTTCCTGACGGGCAAGTTCCCTACCTGCTGCAAGATCTTCAACTGTGCAGTAACAGCGATATGCTTTATTCTCGGCAATAAGCCTGTCGGCTTCTTTTATGTAATCCGGCAGTCTTTTTGATTGATAATAAGGACCTTCATCCCAGTCAAGGCCAAGCCAGCGCATGGCTTCAAAGAGCTTGTCAATGTATTCTGCCTTTGATCTTTCCGTATCAGTATCGTCAATTCTTAAAATATAGGTTCCAGCGAACCGGTGGGCATAAAGAAAGTTAAAAAGGGCTGTTCTCGCCCCTCCGATATGTAGTTCTCCTGTTGGGCTTGGCGCAAATCTGACTCTTATATTAGACAAAACGTCCCCCGCTGATTAATTTAATATTGAAAGTAGTATTCCTGCTGCAACTGCGGAACCGATAACACCAGCTACGTTGGGGCCCATTGCATGCATCAGCAGGTAATTATTCGGGTTTTCAGCTTTTCCCACGGTCTGTGATACCCTTGCAGCCATGGGTACTGCCGACACACCGGCAGATCCGATCAGGGGATTAATTTTACCCCCAGTCAAATAATACAGCATTTTGCCCATCAAAACCCCTCCAGCAGTACCAAAAGCAAAAGCACTTAAACCCAATATGATAATTTTTATGGTATCAGGAGTGAGAAAGTAAGCTGCTGTTGCTTTTGCGCCAACTGTTAAACCTAAGAAAATAACGATGATATTATTAAGTTCATTTTGCGCTCCCTTGCTTAACCGTTCGGTAACACCTGATTCGCGTAACAGATTGCCGAACATTAGCATGCCAAGAAGCGGTATAGCTGCCGGTAGAAGCAATCCGGTTAAAATAATGACAACAATCGGAAACATAATTTTTTCTACTTTCGAAACAGGCCGAAGTTGTTCCATAACCACAGTTCTCTCTTTTTTAGTGGTTAAAAGGCGCATAATTGGTGGTTGAATGATTGGGACAAGCGCCATATACGAGTAAGCAGCAATCGCAATCGAGCCAAGCAGTTCAGGCGCTAGCCTGTTGGCCAGAAAAATTGCCGTCGGACCATCTGCCCCACCGATGATACCGATTGCTCCTGACTGCTGAGCAGAAAAACCTAAAAAAAATGCTCCGATGAATGTTAAAAAAATACCGAACTGTGCTGCTGCGCCAAGCAGCAATGTAACCGGATTGGCAATCAAGGGGCCGAAATCGGTCATTGCCCCTACCCCCAAGAAAATTAATGGTGGGTAAATACCGAGTTCCAAGCCTTTAGCCAGGTAATAAAAAAGTCCCCCCAACAGCTGACCTGATTCAGCCTGCATTAATCCACCTAACGGCAAATTTACCAATAGGATGCCAAAGCTTATTGGCACAAGCAGTAATGGCTCGTATTTTTTCGCAATGCCAAGATAAAGAAGAAAACAGGCGATAACAATCATTATCGCTTCATTTAGCTGCATATTGTAAAATCCGGTGCCGGATATAAACTCCAGTAACAAATCAAGCAAAGCGGAACAACCCCTTTCACAACTTAATCAATATTTTACCTTAGGACATAACGATTAAGGGATCTCCACTATTAACAGTATCACCTTTTTTCACTAGTACTTCCTGGATAGTACCGGCCTGGGGAGCAGTTAATTCATTTTCCATTTTCATAGCTTCAAGAATGATCAGGACATCTCCGGCATTTGCCTGATCACCTGCTTTAACTTTAACTTCCAAAACCGAACCGGGCATCGGTGCTTTGACAACCTTTTCACCTTCAGCCGGCGGAGTATTTGGGGCGCTATCAGTTGCCGGACTTTTCGCAGCCGGTATAACAGCAGGTCCGGGATTTAACGCAGGTTTTACAGTTGGTTGTACGACAGGATTAGTAGCTACATTACTGACTGTACCAGTTAGCTCCTCTACCTCAACCAGGTATTCTTTACCTTCTACTTTTACTTTAAATTTTTTCACGTTTTTTATTCCTCCTGATAGTCTCCAAATCCGTATTTCCGTTCATCAGCTGTTTTCGTCCGGTAATCTGCCAGCTGCTAACTGCGCTTCCATTGCCGGTTTGTTCAGCTAATGAGATCTTGCGTATTATAAAAGGTGGTTTTAGATCATTAAAATAGCTGGATATGGCAGCGGTAATTGCTGCTACAATTTTGGCCTGCTCTGTTTCAGCCTTGATCGCAGCAGAATTATTAAAATCTGTTTCCGAGGATTTTTCGGTCTTAACCGGCTTTCTGAAAATGCGGCTGAAGATGATCAATATACCGTATAATAATACAAGTGTTACCATGACAACCATGAATCCGATGACCATGACCTGTAAGGCAAATTCTAATTTTACCATATCTATTATTACCCCTTTAAGCCAAACATATTAATGATTGTAGCATTTAAAAGAGCGAATGAAAAGTGTATTCCGGTTTAAAAAGCGAAAGTTTCAGGTTTGAAGAGCGATTAATTTAAGTTCACTGAGATAGTGATAAGCGATCGTCTGCTTCAATGGGTAAAAACCTTCGTTATCCCGGTATCCGTGAAAGTCTGATCCTCCGGTAACCACTAAACTATATTCGGCCGCAATTTTTTGAGAATCTTTTATTAAAGAGCGGCTATGATCCGGGTGAAATACTTCTATGCCTTTCAGTCCCAAAGGAACAAGCTGATTAATTAATCGTAAACCTTCAGCTCCCGGATGAGCAATGACCGGAACGGCCTTGCATTCAACAAGAAGCGCAATGGTTTCAGCAAGACCAAGCGTCTGCCGTGGAACATAGGCAAAACTTTTAGCACCCAAATATAGCTTGAAACCCTCTTCAATGGTATGGATATATTTTTTTCGCAACATTAAGCGGGCAAGATGTAATCTGCCTGGAGCAGCATCACCGGCTTCATCCAATACTTCTTCATAACTGATTTTGAAACCATGTTTGTTAAGTAGGTGAATGATCTTTTCCATCCGGGTAAACCGCTGATTTTGCAAATAATCAAGCTGATCTTTTAAGGCTGCTAAATTGCGAGGATAATATCCAAGAATATGTGTTTCACGATTATCTTCTATCACGCTGATTTCAATACCCGCAACAAATTCTATCTCATTTGCAAGAGCAGATGCTGATGCTTCCTCCAGCCCGGCTATCGTGTCATGGTCTGTCAGGGCAAAGGCAGCCAGGCCGTGTGACGCCATGCTCATAACAAGTTTCCCAGGGCTGAATAAACCGTCTGAACAGTTGCTGTGGAGGTGTAAATCTACCCGGTTTTTTATCTTATTTATTGAATTGCTCAGTATCTTCACCCTTTAGCGTTGTCTGATGTGATTTCTTGCTGCTTGGGCAAAAAAACACCCTCAACCGAGAAATAACGGAGGGCGTTTATAAGCATTGACCTTCTGTGGGTGAAATTCAGCGAGGTTCGATGATCAGTTTGATAGCAGTCCTTTCCTCACCATCAATTTCGATATCCGTAAAGGCTGGTATGCAAATCAGATCGATGCCACCCGGTGCGACAAAACCTCTTGCTATTGCCACTGCCTTTACTGCCTGGTTCAATGCGCCTGCTCCTATAGTCTGTATTTCTGCATTCCCTTTTTCCCGTAATACTCCGGCTAGCGCTCCTGCAACAGAATTTGGATTTGATTTTGCCGAGACTTTTAATACATCCATTATTAGATGCCTCCTTCGCGGATTTATCTAATCTATTCTTTATATGATCAGGAATTCCTGCCAGAATTATATGAATAATTTGATGTACACAGCTTATTTAACATCTTTAATTCTTTCTATGGAAATAGCTTTTCCGCTCGAGTCGTCGATTTCAATCAGGCAGGCATTAAACAGTGTTAAACCCTTACCGATCGAGAGCCTTTTAGGTTGTTGAGTTAAAAACATCTGTAAAGGCTCTGCGATATTAACTCCCAGAATAGAATCATACAAACCGACCATACCGACATCTGAAATATAGGCTGTTCCTTTAGACAAGATTCTCTCATCTGCAGTCTGCACATGACTGTGAGTGCCGATCACCGCACTGACTTTTCCATTAAGGTACCAACCCATAGCCTGTTTTTCAGAAGTTGCTTCGGCATGAAAGTCAACCAGGATGATTGGTGTTCTACCCTGCAACATTTCTAGTTCACGATCAGCAGCTCTGAACGGACAGTCTACGGCTCGCATAAAGACTCTTCCGATTAGATTGATCACCGCTACCTCTAACCTGCCCTTTCTCAGTCTGATGATCAATGAACCTCTTCCGGGGGTTGTCTGAACAGGATAGTTAGCCGGTCGGAGCAATCTCTCTTCTCGATCGATGAAGTTATAAACCTCTTTTTGATCCCAGATGTGGTTACCACCGGTTAAGAGATCAACACCGCAGTTACGGATTTCATTAAAGACTCTTTCAGTTATGCCGGCGCCTCCTGCCGCATTTTCAGCATTGGCGATCACCAGGTCTGCTCCGATATTTCTTTTCATTGCAGGAAGATTTTCCTGCAGATAAATCCGGCCCGGTTTGCCGACTAAATCTCCAATAAACAGGATTCGCAATTCTTTCACTCCGTTTGCACTAGAACTAATTTGATCAGGTTATCCTGACAAGAAGGTGCCCGCTAGGGGCACCTTTTCTGACTATTAATTATAAACTGTCTGAGTCACCGAAAGCCTTTACTTGGCATAATCCACAGCTC
>CAYTER010000019.1:30633-34600 GCA_964436815.1 uncultured Syntrophomonadaceae bacterium | reverse complement strand
AAAAAGTTTTTGACTTTCTGAAAGGCCCGGAAATCTATAAAAGCCGCCTCGGCGGCAAAAACGTACCGATCTACAGGGTTATACTCACCGGAGATACTAAATGAAAAACAGGCTCAAAATCGCCATCCTCAGTATCCATAGTTCCCCCCTGGGTTCGCTGGGCGCCAAGGATACCGGCGGCATGAGTACTTACCTGGCCGGTTTATCAGCAGCCCTTAGCCGTGCCGGACAGCTGGTGGATATTTTCACCAGGACAGGTGAGAGTACTGGAGAAAACCACATTGTCATGATGCATTCTGAGGTGCGGTTAATTGAAATAGGTGACAATTTTGGCCCTCTTGATAAATACGAACTGGAAAAACGTTTAACAGAGATTACCATGAAGATCGAAGATTTTTGGCGTTATGAAAAAATGCAATACGATTTAATCTTCAGCCATTACTGGCTTTCCGGCCTGGTCGGCAGAGCGCTGCAGAATAAATGGAGCCTGCCGCACGTGCTGATGTTTCATACCCTTGGCCGGGCTAAAAATGAACTTTGTCCCGGTGAAAATGAACCTTTGAACCGGTTAAAAGCAGAAATGGAGCTGGCTGAAAGCGCAGATCTGCTAGTAGCGGCCTCAAAGGCGGAAAAAGAAAGGCTGCTCAGCTACTACAAGCTTGAACAGGATCGGGTTGAATTATTACCGCCAGGAATTGATCGCAGCCTCTTCCAGCCGCTTGACCGGAACAAGGCCAGGTCGGAGTTGGGTCTCGGTCCGGAAAAGATCATCTTCGCAGTTGGCCGGTTAGAGCCGGTCAAAGGATTTGAACTTCTTCTGGAGGCAGTAGCGCTGATCAAGCCGGATTTCGATTATAAAGTTGTCATTGCCGGTGGAGACGAACAGGGCATTGCCCTCAAGGAAGAATTGAAATCTCTGGCTCAGCTAAGAGGTATCGCTGACCGGATTATCTTTGCCGGGCGAGTCGCACATGACCGGTTGCCTTTGTATTATAACGCTGCTTCGCTAACGGTTATCCCTTCCTGGTATGAAAGTTTTGGCCTGGTAGCCCTGGAGTCGTTGGCCTGTCATACCCCGATTCTCGCCGGGCCGGTGGGTGTGATACCGGAGCTGGCTGAAGTTTCAGGAAGCGAAAGCTGCATATACCTGGTAAGAAAGCGAAAGCCCGCCCTTTGGGCAAAAACTATCGAGCAGGCATTATCTGCGGCAGAACAGAGTAAGGTTATAGATTGCTCTGATCTTATTGCCCCATTTGACTGGGATTTGACGGCCAGGCGCCTGGTTTCTACCTTTCAACGGCTGAAGAAAAATACGTTATAATAGAGCTCAGGCATTTTAGGTAAAGGAGCGGAAAAGGTGAGAGAGAAGAAAGCCGATATAATGATTATTGCCCCCCACCCCGACGACTCAGAGTTCGGCGTTGCCGGTTCGGTCGCCAAATGGGTTAAAGAAGGAAAGACAGTAGTCTATGTCATCTGTACCGGAGGAGAAAAGGGCACCAGCGATCCGGCGGTTGATCCTAAGGAGTTGGCGAAAACCCGCAGGCGGGAACAGCAGGCTGCAGCCGATTTGCTGGGGGTTAAAGAAGTTATATTTCTCGGGTATGAAGACCAGACCCTTGAGGATACGCCTGAATTCAGGAAAGAAATTGTGCGCCAGATCAGAACCTACAAGCCTGACCGGCTTGTGACGGCTGACCCTTACCGCCGTTACATCTGGCACCGCGATCACCGCATAACAGGGCAGGTAGTCCTCGATGCCGCTTTTCCTTATGCCCGCGATCATCTGTCCTATCCTGACCTCTATGCAGAGGGCCTAATGCCGCACAAAGTAAAAGAGATCCTGCTGTGGGCCAGCGAGGATCCGAACTATTTTTCCGATATTACTGAAACCTATGATCTAAAGCTGGCCGCTCTTCACTGTCATGAAAGCCAGGTTGGGGGCCATCATGCCGAGTCAATTGAGCAGTGGTTGCGCCAACGCGCTGAAGATGCTGCCAGTGATCAGGATTTTGAACTGGCTGAAGCTTTTCACCTGGTTGAGATTCTCTGGTAGTGAAGCTGAAAGGAATCACTTGATTTTAAACCCAGGTAACATCCCCAAAGAGCTGATCTTTTGGCGCCCCGGCGCTGAAACTTTCGATCAGCTTTCGTTCTTTGCCAACGGTAGTTGATTCACCATGACCGGACAGGATTACGGTATCGTCGGGCAGACAGAGGATTTTTTTACCAATTGCTGAAAAAATAGTTTTAAAATCGTCAGGGTTTGCTGTTTTGCCCGGACCACCGGGAAAGATTGTATCACCGGCCAGCAGATAGCTACCAATCAGCAGACAGATACTGCCGGGTGTGTGCCCGGGGGTATGCAGCACTTTTAATTGTTTTCCTCCACATTCGAGCAGATCGCCGTCTTCTAGATACTGGTCAGGTATTACCGGCAGCATAGTGCTGTCCGCCTGGTGAGCCGCAAGCGGAGCCATCAGGGTATCCTTGATCTCTTCTAAGGCCATGGTGTGGTCCGCATGACCGTGGGTAATTATTATCAGCTTAACTTTATAGTCTTTTAGCCTTTCCAAAATTAGATCGGCGTTACCCGGTGCATCGATCAGCACTGCTTCTTTTTGATCCGGACAGAGGAGGAGGTAAGTGTTTGTGCCAAAAGGATCGCTCTCCAGGCGCTCAATTTCAAGGCCTTCTACTGCGCCAACTTTTACAAAACTGCTACTCATTTCCACCACTCCAATCTGCTTTTTAAGATTATAGCACAGCAGCAGCAGCAGTTATGTAAACTGTTTCCCTATTTCTGAACAATCGGTTATAATATTTTTTGGGCTTGCAGCCAGAAATCTTTAAATGCAGGAAGAAGGAAATCAGGCAATGTCAAAGATTCGCATCGCAGTAATCGGCATCGGCAATTGTGCCGGCGCACTAATCCAGGGAATTCACTACTACAAAAATATTGAAGAGAAGAACGCGATCGGGCTGATGCACTGGTCAATCGGAGGTTACCGCCCCTATGATCTGGAGGTGAGCGCTGCTTTTGATATTGACCGGCGAAAAGTCGGCCGCGATTTGAGCGAAGCTATCTTTGCCCCACCTAACTGTGCTAAAGTTTTTTGCCCCGACGTGCCGGTCAGCGGAGTAATCGTGCAGATGGGCAGGGTTTTAGATGGTGTTTCACCTCATATGCTCGATCATGACCCGCAGTTCAGTTTTTTAATGGCTGATCAAGAGGAAGCTGATCAGGAAAAGATTGTAAAAATACTGCGTGAATCAAAATCAGAAATTCTTCTTAACTTCCTGCCGGCAGGTTCGGAGGAAGCGACCCGGTTTTATGCCGAGTGTGCCCTTGAAGCTGGAGTTGCCTTTATTAACAATATCCCGGTTTTTATCGCCAGTGATCCTGCCTGGGCGGCCCGTTTTGCCGAGAAGAAGATCCCGATCATCGGTGATGATATAAAATCGCAGCTGGGAGCGACCATTGTGCACCGGGCCCTGGCGGAACTGTTCGGCAAACGCGGCGTAAAACTGGAACGATCCTACCAGCTTAACACTGGCGGGAACACTGATTTTCTTAATATGACCAACCAGGCCCGCCTGGTTACGAAGCGTATCTCGAAGACCGAGGCGGTGCAGGCGGCTGCCGTTACGAGGTTGGCCGATCGTGATATTCATATTGGGCCGAGTGATTATGTGCCCTGGCAGAAAGACAACAAAGTCTGTTTTCTGCGCATGGAAGGGGAAATTTTCGGCAATGTGCCGATTAACCTGGAAATGCGCTTAAGCGTTGAGGATTCACCCAACTCCGCCGGCATCACCATTGATGCCATCCGCTGCTGCAAACTGGCGTTGGACAGGGGGATTGGCGGGGTGCTCGAAGGACCTTCAGCCTTTTTCTCCAAACATCCTCCGGTCCAGTATCCCGATCATCAGGCTTACCAGATGACCGAGGATTTCATCACCGGCA
>CAYTER010000019.1:20935-30533 GCA_964436815.1 uncultured Syntrophomonadaceae bacterium | reverse complement strand
TCGAGCTCTGCTACAAGACTGTTATTGGCTTTCGCCCCGATGGCCAAGACCACGGTGTCGGCGGGCACCAATGATGTTTCCCCATCTTTTTCTACTATAACGCCGTCTCTGGTAACCTCTTTAACCGTATGCTGATCCAGCACTTCAATACCCATTCGATCAATACATTTGAGTGTTACCCAGCGGGTGCTAATCCCGATATCACGCCCAATTCCTTTTTCCATTTCCACTAAAGTGACCTGGCGTGGACCGCGGCTGCTCAGCTCCCTGATCCGTTCCGGGGTTTCCGCATCATTATCCAGCAGAAATTTGACCATATCGGCCGAAATTGCTCCCAGACCGGCTATCGTGATTGCTGTTTCGCAGCCGACAGACCCACCGCCGATTACTACAACTTTTTCACCGGGTACGACAGACCCGTCCAGTACCTGCAGGGCAGTAGCGAGCATTTCAGGGTTGCTGACCGGAAAAGGCGCAGCCAAAGGCTGGCTGCCGGAGGCCAGCACAACGCTATCTGCTTGTTCATTAATGATCTCCTCCGCACTGGCTTCGTGATTGAGCAGCACGTTAACTCCATAGCGATCCAGCATCTCTTCGTAATAGTCGAGCAGGGTACTGAAGTCTTCCTTACCCGGCGGTATGGCGGCATAGCTTAAATTACCGCCGAGCCGGGCTTCTTTTTCCCAGAGCGTTACTTTGTGCCCCCTGGAGGCGGCAATATAGGCTGCTTCAAGCCCGGCAGGGCCGCCGCCAATCACCAGGATCTGCCTTGGTTCGGCAGCGGGTTTTACTTTGACTTCATATTCCCGGCCGGCAAGCGGATTAACTGTGCAGTGAACGTCCTGGAAGGTGAAAACCATATCAAGACAGCCCTGGTTGCAGGCAATGCAGCGCCTGATTGATGCGTGATCGCCGGCTTTTATTTTGTTCGGCATTTCAGCATCTGCGAGGAGCGGACGCCCCATGTTGACAATGTCGGCCAGGTGATGCTGCAGGATCGCTTCAGCAACCAGTGGATCATTAATCCGGTTGCTGGCCATAACCGGAACCTGAACAGCTCCCTTGATTCCTCTTGCCAGGTAAGCGTAACCACCGCGCGGCAGTTCTCCGGTAATTTGCGGCACCCGCGATTCATGCCAGCCGCCGGTAACGTTGAAACAATCAACGCCCGCTTTTTCCAGCCCGGCAGCAAATAGTGCCGCTTCGTGGTTCGTATTACTGCCGGGCATAAAGTCATGGCCCGACAATCTGACTATAATCGTAAAGCCAGGCCCAACCTTCTCGCGCATTCTTTCAATTACTTCAATCCCAAAGCGGCTGCGATTTTCCCATGAGCCGCCGTACTGATCGGTACGCTGGTTGGTGAGCGGCGATAAAAACTGGCAGATCAGGTAGCCGGCGCTGGCGATTGCCTCAACGGCGTCAAATCCCGCCTCTTTTGCCCTTCTGGCTGCTTCCCCGAAGCTTTCGATCACTGTTTCGATATCTTCAAGCGTCATTTCGCGCGGTGTCTCACGGGTCAGGCGCGATGCTAAAGCAGAAGGAGCAGCCGGCTGCTGGCCGCTGATGATGCTGTGGGTATAACGGCCGGCCTGGTACAGCTGGGCTGCCACGGCTGACCCTGCTGCTTTTATTCTGGATGTAAACAGTTTTAGCCCTTCTATAAATTGGTCATCATAAAGACCGACCATCATTGGTCCGGAGCCGACCAGATCGATCGAGCAACCACCCAGGGTAATTAAGCCGGTTCCCCCCAGGGCTCGTTCTTCGTAATAACGGATTAACCTTTCATTAACCAGACCATCAGGGGTATAGTTGTGGTGCATGGCTGGCATGGCGATCCGATTTTTTAAGTTCAGGTTTCCAATTTTAATCGGTTCAAACAGTTTCATCATACACGCTCCTTCAGTGAACAATTGCAGACAGTTTTTAATTCTACGCTCAAGTCTGATTGCCTTTATAAAAATGATTATTGGCAGGAAATACTTTAATTTTCTTGAACATTTCAGAGGGAGGCGATAATATTTGGAAAAACATCCAATGCATTTACTGTTAAATCCACGTTCAATAGCTACTGTTGGCGCCGGTAATAATCCGCTAAAGATGGGTGCCATTCAGGCCCTGAGCATCGTGAAAGACGGTTACCCGGGCAAGTTCTACCCGATTCACCCGACAGAAAAGCAGGTTTTCGGCTATGATGCCTATCCTTCGGCTTTTGATCTGCCGGAGGCGCCGGATCTGGTACTGTTTGTTCTTCCGGCACCCCTCGTGGTCAGGATTCTCGAAGATTTTGGCAAAATCGGCACGAAAAGGGCGATTATCATCACTGCCGGTTTTCGCGAGATTGGCGCTGATGGCGAACAGTTGGAAGAGCAGTTAAAAGAGGTTGCCGCTCGCTATGGGATCAGATTTCTCGGTCCGAACTGTATGGGAGTAATCAACAGCGAACTGCCCCTTAATGTTACAGTCTGCCCCCTGACCGGAAAGCCGGGGCTTTTGGGTATGGTTTCACAAAGTGGAACTTATATTACCCAGACCCTGCCCTATCTGCAACGGAAAGGGATCCGCCTGGCCAAGGCAGTAAGTGTAGGCAATGAAGCCGACCTGGGAATGATCGATGCTCTTGAATACCTCGGTTCCGATCCGCAGTGCAAAGCGATCGCCCTCTATATTGAGGGGTTGAAAGATGCCGGGCGCTTCCTTGAAGTAGCCCGGGAAATAACCGTTCACAAACCGGTAATTGCCCAGTATGTAGGCGGTTCAGCTGCCGGGGCCAGGGCCGGTTCGAGCCATACCGGAGCACTGGCCGGACCTGATTACCTTTATAAAGGGCTTTTCAGACAGGCAGGTATCATACGGGTTGATTCTGTAGAAGAACTTTATAACCAGGGGTGGATGCTGGCCAGCCAGCCGCCGCTTAAAGGGAAGCGGATTGGGGTATTGACCAATTCCGGCGGGCCCGGAACAGCCATTTCCCACACCTGTAATGCCGGGGGGCTGGAAATCCCGGAGTTTTCGGACCAGCTGCAGCAGGAAGTCCGTAAATACCTGCCTCCGCACGGTGCAGCAGGGAACCCGATCGATCTTACTTTTCATATGGATGCTGAAATCATCAGTAACACCCTGCCGGATTTGCTATTGGGCAGCGGTGAAATCGATGGTCTGATCGTGCATGGATTGATGGGCACAGGTTTTCTGAAGGCTATCTACCCTCATGTGGAAGCGCTTTTTGGCGGGATTAATCCTGATGATTTTATCGCTATGTTTAAGCGCGACTTGACAAATGCCCTGGCAATTCCCGAAAAACATGGTTTGCCGATGGCCATTTCTTCCTTTTTCGGCCGCGAAGACAACTTTACTGATGCCTACCGGGAAAAAGGGATACCGGTTTTTGACGGTCCGGAGAAAGCAGCCCGGGCAATGCTCGCTCTTTATCACTACTATCTGATCAGACAGAGGGCCGGGTACGTTCAGCCCCAGTTGCCGGAACGATCTTCCCTGGCAGCAGAAATAATCAAAAAAGCTCAGGGGGAAGGTCATGATTCACTTGACGAGTTTACGTCAAAACAGGTTCTGGCTGCTTACGGGATACCGATCAGCAAGGAACGCTTAGCCTATTCGGAGGAAGAAGCGCTTAATTTTGCTGCTGAACTGGATTATCCGCTGGTCCTCAAAGGATGCTCCACGGAATTTGCCCATAAAACCGGCCACGGGCTGATCCACTTAAAAATTACTAACGATCATGAAGTACGTGAAGCCTACCGGGCGATACTCAATGCTGCCGGGCAGGATATACCGGTATTAGTCTCGAAAATGGTTAAGGGCGACCGCGAGTTAATGGCCGGTCTGGTGAATTACCCTGCGTTCGGGCCCTGTGTCCTTTTCGGACTCGGAGGTGTCTTTGCCGAAGCGCTTAAAGACCGAACCTTCCGTCTGGCTCCGCTGACTGATAATGAGGCAGGGGAGATGGCTCGGGAACTACGGGCCGCGGAATTGCTTGGTGCTTACCGGGGGATGCCTGCTGTTGATTTAACAAAACTGAGTGAGATTTTACAGGCAGTAGGCAATCTGGCCCTGTTGCATCCGGAAATCGCAGAAATTGATCTCAATCCCATTATTATCAGTGAAAATAAACCGGTCGTGGTTGATGCATTGATCATTTTTAAATAAGAAGGTGATTTACCTTGTCAAAGATCGATGTTCTGGCCTTTGGTAAGTTGCATTTTCTTTTCGCTGAACGGAATTGGCCAATTCCCATGTCCTATGATTTGAAAGAACCGGTAACTGCTGCTGAACTATGCCGGCTGCTGGAAATTCCTCCTGACGACGTGGAAGTAGTGTTTATTAACCGGGTTATCAAGCCGCTTTCCACGGTTCTCCAGCCTGGTGACCGGATTGCCTTTGTGCCGCCGGGCGTGCCCAGCATCCATCGTTTTAATCTCGGTTTTTACGAAGTTAAAAACAAGGGTAAGTAAGAGGTGGCGAAAGATGTGCGGAAGATTTGCCCTGGCTACAGAAAAACATATTTTGGAACTGTTGTTTGAGCTCGATCAGCTGCCTGATTTTGAGTTAAAACCGCGCTACAATATTGCTCCGTCGCAGCAGGTGCCCATAGTCAGACTCTCTCCTGCTGACCACCGGCGTGAGATGACAGAGCTAAAATGGGGGTTGGTGCCGTTCTGGTCAAAAGATGAGAGTATCGGCAGCCGACTGATTAATGCCCGCGCAGAAACCGCTTCTCAAAAACCGGCTTTTCGCGACGCTTATCAGAAAAGGCGTTTACTCGTGCCAGCCAGCGGGTTTTACGAATGGAAGAAAGAAGATAGTGGAAAACAGCCCTACTATATTACCGGAAAAGAGTCGGGATTGATTGCCCTGGCCGGACTCTGGGAAAGCTGGGGAAAAGAGCCGAATATGATTGAAACTTTTACTATCTTAACTACCGAGCCCAATAATCTGATAGCCGAGCTGCATAACCGAATGCCGGTTATTATCAGCCCTCAGGATTTTCAAGTCTGGCTGGATCTGGAAACAGGTGGAGAAGAGCTAAAAGATCTTTTAAAGCCTTATCCGGATGAGCTGTTGAAAGCATACCCTGTTTCCCGCCTGGTTAATAAACCTGCCAACGATATGCCGGATCTGATCAAGCCTCTCTAGTCAGACTTTCTTACCCCTTAATAATTCAAAGCTTGGGGGAGATTGAACTTTAAAGACGCTTCAATTATAATCAATAGTTGGAGCTGAAATAATTGTACATTACCAGTATTTACAAGATAACAGGCATTGTTATATTAGTTCGGCGCCTGCATGATTCTTAATTGCCGGCTGTTTTTTTGTGTACCGGATTAACAACTGGAGGATTTATAAGCGACTTAAAAGGAGTGTATTAAAGTGAGTGAGTTTTTTACCCGGATGGGCGACGGATCAGGTATTTACATGACTGCCGAAGAGATCCGCGAAGACATCCTGAAAGGCGTAAAAGATGCGGCAGATCGCGGTAAAATCCCCGAGCTGACGCAGGATGAGATGGATTACCTCTTTAAGATTATTACCATGCCCGGTAATATTGTCGGTGTGGAGCGGGGGCGTGAAGTAGTCAGTACCTCCGATTCCGGTAGTTGTAAGATGACCTATCATGCCAACATTGCCATGGAGCGTTCCATGGCGGTGCTGGTCAGTGAGAAGGTTCTTGGTGCTGATTCGGTTGACATCGGCAATATGGATTACAGCTATAAAGCGGTAAAGCAGATTGTGCACAACGAAACTCCGGTCATGGAACTGGCTCAGCACAATGCGGTTATGCCTGTTCTCTACGGTTCAATGCCCAACCTTGGACTTTATACCAAGCCCGATGGGCCGGTTGAAAACTGGTCTGAACTCTTACCACTGGCCAAAATTGATGAAGCGAGGGCGGCCCAGGAAGAAGCGGTTGAGCATGCCGTGCGCGACATTGTTTTTGTAGCAGGTGAAATGTTCGAAGCCGGAGCCGACGGAATCAACCTTGATACCTGCGGCGCCTCCGGCGATGCCGACTTTTTGGCCGGGTTGCTGGCGACAGAAAAAATCAAGGAGAAATACCCGGATTTAGGGGTTGAATTTGGAGCAGCAGGTGAATTTGTACTCGGTATGCACGGCAAACTCGAGTATAACGGAACTAAAATTGCCGGCCAGTATCCCCACAACCAGGTGAAAATGGCGGCACAGGCCGGGGCCAATATCTTCGGCGCGGTGGTCAACACCAACACCAATATGACTTTTCCCTGGAACATTGCCCGCACAGTCACTTTCGTTAAGGCTTGCACCGCAGCGGCTGAAATTCCGGTGCATGTCAACGTGGGTATGGGTGTAGGCGGTATCCCAATGAGTGAAATACCGCCAATTGATGTGGTAACCAGGGCTGACAAAGCGTTGATCGAAATCGGTAAAGCCGACGGTTTATAGATAGGCGTAGGCGATACATTCAGCCTGGAAGTGGCCCACGCCGTATCATCATGCATGAGCGGTATTCGCACCGCCGGAGATCTGGTTCTGCGGATGCAGCTCGCCAAGAGCATGAAGATTGACGAAGCCAAACAGTATGTAGCGGATAAACTTGGTGTGAAACCGATTGATTTGAGCGATTCTGATCTGATGGCTGAAATCCGGGCCAAGAATGGTCTGGGCCGCTCCTTTGATCTGAACAAATCACCGAAAGGCATCGAAGCAAAGTTTAACATTGCCCGTATCCTGGGCATAAAAATTAACTCGGTCGAACTCTTCAGGGGAAGAGCCGGACTGAATAAAGAGGGAGCGTAATAAATGAGCCTGGAATCAATACTTCAAGATGCAAAACAGTCGATCATTGATATAGATCAGGAAAAAGCGGTTAGTGTAGCCAAGCAGGCGATTGAAGAGGGACTCGATCCGGTCCAAATCCTGACTGAAGGCTATAGCGCCGGTATTCGCGAAATAGGCGAGCTTTTCAGCCGGGGCGAAGTCTTTCTGCCGGAAATGATCCTTTCGGCCGAAGCGATGAAAGCGGCTACTGAAGTCCTGGAAGGGGCGATCAGCGGGGCAGCGGCCGAAAAGATCGGAAAAATGATCTTTGCCACAGTTGAAGGCGATGTTCATGATATCGGTAAAAGCATAGCTATTGCCTTAATCCAAACCCAGGGTGTTGAAGTGATTGACCTTGGACGCGATGTTCCTGTTGACAAGATCATCGAGGCGGCTGAAGAACATGGAGCAAAGGTAATTGGCACCAGTGCCCTTTTAACAACAACCATGCCTAACCAGGAGAAACTGGAAAAGGTGCTGCGCGAGCGCGGCCTGCGCGACAAGTATAAAACAATTGTCGGCGGTGCGCCCTGCACCCAGCGCTGGGCTGATAAAATCGGCGCCGATGCTTACGCGGAAGATGCCGGCGAAGGCGTCACCAAAGTGCTGGAACTGATGAAAAACTAAGTTAATCTTAAACTGATATTCAGGCTACTTTATGGTCTGATATACAGGTTGCTTTATGTGCTGTCACTGGTGAATGACGCTCACGATCGCGCGCTTGAGAATTAACAGCGGCTAATCAAGAAGCGTCGCAGGAAGCCTCATTAGGCGGCACTTAGTCTTCGAATTCGGCCCGCCCCTCAAAACTGCAGAAAATGTAATTGATTATTTTTGAGGGGCGGGTCCTGCTTTGCTTTCTTGATTAGCCGGTAATTCTTAGACGCTTGCTTAATGTTCGCTTACATTACCAATGACAGCTTGCCTACTGTTGGTTCTCATAACTTATAAGAAATGTATTATTAAAAGTGGGTGTTTGCTAACATGACAGGAACCATCCCTTTGGCACGTGAGCGATCGTGAGCAAATTCTAACAGTAAAACATACACAATTGAAATTGAAATTGCGATTCCGATCAGAATACATTATAAACGTGGGACAGAGTAGATTGCCTCTATCCCACGTTAGTTTATAAAAGTTTATAGCTGATGAAAGATTTAGAAAGTTACTCCGTACCGCAGACTGTGCAGGGACCGCCCGGCCGGTGGTAGCTGTTGTTGCTCCAGACGCCGCAGTCAAAACGATAACCCTGGTTACCGAGCGCAACCGGGCATTTTTCATACATAACGTGATACCCTTCATAAGTCTGGCAGCCGTCGCTGGTCCTCCCGCAGGAGGTGCAGATAAATTTGGGCGAGACTGATCCATTACCATTATCCAGATAACCAAGAAAATCTACTTCTCCGCCACAGACAAAACAGGTTGACTCGTCAAGCAACCGAAAATTTACATGCTGATAATCACTATTGGTACTGACTGAGCTGAAGTACGCGCCAAGTTCTTCCGGGTGAATCTTAAGCATCGGCAGATCAAGGCTAAGATCGGCAGCCAACGTTTTATAAACCATCACAACCGTGTCCATAATCGGCTGAGCCATAAATGACTGCTCTACATAATCCGGGAAAGTACCGAAAAGCGGAAAGGCAGTCATCGCCAGTAACAAAACGCCGACCAGGAGCACCCCGATCACCAGGCCGACAATACTGCCACAAACATTATCAGTAGTTCTTAATGAGCAACTGACCACGGAATAGGCAATATAAGAACCGAGGAAATGAGCCAGTGCGGCAATGACCATGAAGATCGCTAAAAATGCAAAAGTGTCGGCTGCTATCGAAGGCAGCCAGGCGTTATCAGGAATTAAACTGCTTAAGGGGGCATAATAAGCTTTGGCGACAATTAAGCCAACGATCAAACCGGCGATCGAAAAGAGGCTCCTGACCAGGCCGGCCTGTATGCCCTTGATAACAGCAAACAAGATTGTCAGGGTAATTAATATATCAATCCAGTTAAAGCCTTCCGGCATATTTTTTACAGCACCTTTCAATTCGGAAATAACTTTATCCATTATAGCTTATTTTGACAAATTTTGCTGAAAAGAATGGTTTTAAGGCAGGAATAAAAAAACGAACCGCGAACATAAATAAATTGGATAAGAATGACCGGAAAGGAGGGAAAGTGCGTTTTAAACGGTCAATTTTTTACTGTGATGCCCTTTAGTGGGTTAATAACAGTCAGGAGGTAATTAGTTTATGGACTATGGTATTCTTTCTATTTTACCGCCAATACTGGCTATCGTATTGGCAATCGCAACAAGACAGGTTATTGTTTCACTTTTCGTCGCTGTTTGGCTGGGTGCATCAATCTTACATGCCAGCCCAATCGCTGGATTCTTCCGTTCAATTGATACCTACATGCTTGAAAGCGCTGCCGATCCCTGGTATGCTGCGATTTTGATCTTCACCATGATCATTGCCGGTACCCTTGGTCTTGTGACCAAAGCCGGTGGGGCCCAGGCAATTGCCAACGCTTTGACCAACAAAGCGAAAACCGCCCGCGGCGGGATGCTTTCTGCCTGGCTGATGGGTATGATCATCTTCTTCGATGATTATTCCAGCTGTATCATTGCCGGTAATACGGCTCGTCCGATTACCGATGCAGTCAAAGTATCAAGAGAAAAACTTGCCTACATCATTGACTCAACAGCAGCTCCGGTGGCGACTTTTGCCCTGATTTCAACCTGGATCGGGTTTGAACTCGGAGTAATCGGTGAAGGTTTTGC
>CAYTER010000019.1:0-20835 GCA_964436815.1 uncultured Syntrophomonadaceae bacterium | reverse complement strand
ACCTTTGTCGGCCTCTATATCGCCGGTGACGGACCGAATGTTGGCCTGATGAATGCCTTTGGCGATGCTGATTCCAGCGTTGTGCTGCTCTGGGCTTCCAGCCTCGGCGCTCTGGTTACCCTTATTATGGTGCTTGTCCAGCGTATTGTACCTCTCCAGCAGGCGATTGACACGATCATTGACGGAGCAAAATCGGTATTCCCGGCCCTGATCATCCTGGTCCTGGCCTGGGCCCTCAGCTATATTTCCGGTGAACTCGGCGCCGCCGATTACCTGGTTGGTCTGGTTGAACGCTCCGGTATATCCGCAGCCCTGCTGCCTTTCCTGATCTTTATCATCTCCTGCCTTATGGCCTTTGCCATGGGCACATCCTGGGGCACCATGGGTATCGTGGTTCCACTGGCCCTGCCGATCGCTGCTGCTATTGGCGGACCGGCATTCCTGATCCCGACCCTTGGTTCAGTTTTAACCGGTGCGATCTTCGGTGACCACTGCTCGCCGTTATCCGATACCACTATTCTGTCGTCGACCGGTTCCGGTTCCGACCATATCGACCACGTGCGGACCCAGATTCCTTACGCTCTGACCGCAGCGGTGGTATCAGGTGTGTTCGGGTTTATCCCGGCCGGTTTGGGTGTCCATCCGGTAATCTCGATTATTCTTGGCCTCGTTGTCCTGATTGTCTTTGTCAAGTTGGTTGGTAAGCCGACAGGCAACGCCGAGTTAATCGCCGCCAGTAAAAAGTAATGGTTTGAATTCAAACAAGCTAGTTCTTTGGGAAACCGGCCTTCGGGCCGGTTTCTTTTAGTCAGGCCGGTAAAAACATTTACCCGAAGGCCTTTAATTTGCTACAATAGAGGGGGTTTATTGCAGCGGAGAAAGGAGATGGTATTTTGCAGATTAGAATGGCAACGCTTGAGGATCAATTCGCTGTCTGCCGTCTTTGGACCATGCTGCTTAATTTTTACAACAAGAATGCTGCTCCGGAAGTTTTGGAACGTTCTTTCCGTTATGCTGTGGAACATCCTCACAAAGTCCTCATTTTTATCATTCTCATCGAAGGCGTGGTAACCGGCACTGCCAGTCTGCATCTCGGGCATTATTCTACCTGGAACGATAACTGGTACGGTCATATCGAAGATGTGATTATTGACCCGGAATATCGTGGTCATGGCCTTGCTTCAGCCCTGGTCAGCGAAGCGCTGAAGGTTGCCAGGGAGAAGAAATTAAGCCGGGTAGAGCTTAATGCCTTAAACGATAATCTTCCTGCTCGCAGGCTTTACGAAAAACTTGGTTTTACAACCGATTCAGTAGCCTATGAGCTGCCGTTGAACTGATAGATTTCACTTTGAATATGAGAGGAGTTTTACCGATGCGTGATTACCGGGAAATACCCTTATGGAAAGATGCAACTGCAGAAGAATGGAATGACTGGCGCTGGCAGGTTCGCAAGCGTATAACTACAGTTGAGCAGCTGAAGCAGGTAGTTGATCTGACAAAAGAAGAAGTTGAAGGCGTAGAGAAATGCCTGCAGCAGTTCCGGATGGCCATTACCCCGTATTATGCGATGCTGATGGATCCTGCTGACCGGAACTGCCCTGTGCGCAAGCAGGCTATCCCCACGGTTCATGAAACGCACCATTCGCTCTCCGACATGGCCGATCCGCTGCACGAAGATGTTGACTCCCCCGTGCCCGGTTTAACTCACCGTTATCCCGATCGGGTTCTGCTGCTCGTCACTGACCAGTGTTCCATGTACTGCCGGCACTGCACCCGCCGCCGTATGGCCGGGCATACAGACAAGGCCAGCAGCCGGGGACAGATCGATGCCGCGATCGATTATGTGAGACAGACACCGGCAGTAAGAGATGTCCTGATTTCAGGTGGCGATGGTCTGCTGATTGGTGACGACCTGATTGAACATATCTTAAAAAGTTTACGGGCTATCCCGCACGTGGAGATGATCCGCTTTGGCAGCCGCACCCCTGTGGTCATGCCCCAGAGGATCACGGAAGAGTTATGTGCAATGTTAAAAAAATACCATCCAATTTATCTTAATACCCACTTCAATAATCCGAAGGAAATAACTCCTGAAGCAGAAGCAGCCTGTGCCCGCCTGGCCGATGCCGGTATTCCGCTGGGCAACCAATCAGTGCTTTTGGCAGGGGTGAACGACTGCCCGCAGGTGATGAAAAAACTTGTTCACGAGCTCTTGCGGATCAGGGTCAAACCGTATTATATCTACCAGTGTGACTTATCTCAGGGGATTGAACACTTCAGGACTTCTGTCGCAACGGGGATTGAAATCATTGAGAACCTGCGTGGTCATACCACCGGGCTTGGAATCCCGACCTTTGTCGTTGACGCTCCCGGTGGCGGCGGAAAAATTCCGGTTATGCCGCAATACCTGATCAGCCAGGGGACGCATCGCGTAGTAGTGCGTAACTTTGAAGGCGGACTCTATTCTTACACGGAACCACCGCGTCATGTTGATCCCGAACAGCCCTGCCCGCTATGCGGCGGAACACATAACAGTTATGATACCGGTGTTGCCTCCCTGCTTAACGGTCACCATGTGGCCATGGAGCCGACCGTCAAAGAATAAAAAACAAGGAGTTTTAATTATGAATAGATATACGTTCGATACCCAACCGAAACTGCGCCTGATCAGCGAAGAAGAGATTAAAACGGTTCACGAAAAGGCGCTGCATATATTGGAGCATGCCGGTGTTAAGTTTGAATCCGACGAAGCGCTGAAAATACTAAAGGATAATGGCGCTAAAGTCGATTTTGACAAGCACATTGCTAAAATTAGCCCCCAAATGGTTGATGAAGCGATCAGGAAAACACCTGCAGGATTTAAACTTTACAACCGGGAAGGAGAGCCGGCTGCTGAAATAAGCGGCAATCAATCGCACTTCGATCCCGGTTCTTCAGTCATCAAGTTCATGGAATCTGATGGGGCAAAAGTACGCAGGACAGAATCGAAAGACCTGGTTCAAATCAGCCGCGTCAACGATGCTCTTGACAATATAAAGCTGCAGTCGACAGCCGTCGTCTGCTATGACGTACCCGAATTAATCGGCGACAGCTACCGCCTCTACCTCTGCCTGAAGAATTCACCCAAAGCGGTAGTTACCGGTGCTTTCAGCGTAGAAGGGATCAGGCATATGCGCGAGATGCTTGCTGCCGTAACCGGGGGTTACGATACGCTTCAGGAAAAACCGTTGGCAATATTCGATATCTGCCCTTCTCAGCCGCTTAAGTGGACACACATCAGCGCTGAAAACATTATTGATTGTGCCCGTTATAATTTACCGCAGGAGCTGATCTCGGTGCCTATGCCCGGTGCGGCAACCCCGATCACCCTGGCCGGCTCCCTGATTGTTCACACTGCCGAAACCTTAAGCGGAATCGTTCTGGCACAATGTGCCAATCCGGGTGCGCCCATGGTATACGGTGGTGCTCCAGTGCAGTTTGATATGCGTTTCAGCACGACACCGATGAGCGCCGTTGAAGCGACTATGATTTCCGCTGCTTATGCACAGATGGGTAAATACTTCGGTTTACCAACCCACACTTACGCTTCTCTCAGTGATTCTAAGCTGGTAGACATGCAGGCCGGAGCTGAAACAGCGATGAGCGGTACAATAGCTCAACTGGCCGGGATTAATGTGATCTCCGGCGCCGGCGCCCTTGACTTTATTAATACCTTTAGCCTTGAGAAACTGGTCATCGACAATGATATTTGCGGTATGATCCTCAGGGCCCAGAGGGGTATTGAATTTAATGAAGAAACAATGGCGGTTGACCTGATTGAAAAACTTGGCCCTGGCGGTGTCTACCTTGAAACCGACCTGACCATGAAATATTTCAAGAGCGAGCCTTATATGCCGTCTCGGGTAATCGATCGCCAGGATCGCAAGAACTGGGAGGAAGACGGCAGCAGGACGATCTTCGAAAGGGCCGGGGAAAAGGTGAAAGAGATTAAGGAAAACCATCTTCCCACTCCACTTGAGAAGGAGCGCGAAAGCAAGCTCAATGAGGCTGTCAAAGCAGTAATGAAGGAGCTGGGCATCACTGAAGATTTACCCCAGGGGCCATAAGAATGAATCTAGTTTAAACTGCCGTTTTGTCTTTTAAGAAGTTGACGTAAGTTTCGCTTAGCTGTCAGGTAAGCTGACGCTCACTGATCGCTCGTTTTTGAATTAATAACGGCTCGCCATCAAGGCTACACAGGTAACCTCGTTAGGCGCCACCCAGTCTTCAAACTCGGCCAGGCCCTCAATAGCCCTGAAACGGTAATAAATTTTATTGAGAGCCTGGCCCTGTTACGCCTTTTGCCTCGCCGCCAATTCAAATAAACTCGCTTTATGTTCGCTAACAGCTTACCTTGACAGCCTGCTTACTTCGTTGAGATTTTTTTACTTTAATATTTTGCTTGTCACTATTTTGATTATTATTAAGTGATTAAGCAGGAAGGAGCTTTTACTACAAACCTAATGCGATCAGTGAGCAGCGGTTTGCAGTAATAGCACACGCATAAAAAGTTACCTGCGATTTGCCAAAAAAAGCCGCAAATAGCTTTTAAATATTTAATGCGCTGCGAACTGCCAGCCAGCCTCAAACGACTGCTTATTAATATCAACCAGCTTCGCCTTAATCTCCTGCTCCAAAACCTTCAGCCATTTTTCTTTCTCAAACGGCATGATTTGCGCCAAAATACCGAGCAGAAAGGTGTTGACCATTTTAGGGTTTTTACTGACCGGCTCAATAGAAAGCGCATCAACCGCAATCAGGCGTTTTACCTTGCTCTCGATTTCTTCTAATATCCCGGAAGTGTAGTCACTCTGCCCGGTTAAAACCGGCAGCGGTTCAAGCTCCTGTGTATTAACGATTACGGTTCCGGCCGGGGAAAGGTAAGGCAACCAGCGCAGCGCTTCCATTTTTTCGAACGAGAGCAGGATGTCGCCATCACCCTGTGGAATCAGCGGTGAATAGACTTTATTGCCGATCCGCACATGAGTAATTACACTGCCACCCCGCTGGGCCATACCATGGGTTTCGGCTGTTTTAACATCAAGGCCTTCCTCTATGGCCAGGGAGGCGATAACTCTTCCTGTCAGGATGGTGCCCTGGCCGCCGACACCGGCGATTAAAATATCTGTTTTAGTCACGATCTTCACCTTCCTTTCCGGCAGGATACTTGATGGCATCAAAACGGCAAAGCTGCTCGCAGAGCCCGCAGGCATTGCAGATTGTCGGGTTGATAAACGCTTTTTCATCCCTGAAGCTGATCGCCGGGCAGCCAAGGCCGACGCATACTTTGCAGCCGGTACAGAGCTCCGCATCAATATAAAGCGGCTCGTCAAATGAGGTTAAGAGGAAGATACAGGGCCGGCGGGTAATAATGACCGAAGGTTCATCAGCCTGCAGCTCAGCCTTGATCGTATCGCGTAAAGTTTTCAAATCGAATGCATCGATAACTGTAACCCGCTTTACACCAAGCGCCCGGCACAAAGTTTCAAGATCAACGGCATTTGCCGGCTCCCCCTGTAGCGTTGCCCCGGTTCCCGGGTGTTGTTGGTGGCCGGTCATGGCGGTAATACCATTGTCTAAAATCATCAGCGTCATCGGCGAGTTGTTATAGACAGCATCAAGGAGTGGTGTTATGCCGGAGTGGATAAAAGTCGAATCACCGATTACCGCCACTGTTTTTTTAGCTGATTCGCGGTTGGCGCGGGCCATTCCGAGGGCTGTCCCGACGCTGGCGCCCATGCAGATACAGGAATCGATCGCCTGGAGAGGCTGCAACGCGCCTAAAGTGTAACAGCCGATATCGCCCATCACATTTAATTTAAGTTTCTTTAGCACATGAAAAACCCCGCGGTGCGAACAGCCGGGACACATGACCGGCGGTCGTCCGGGTATTTCCAGGCCAGTTTCAATATGTACAGGTTTTTGGCCGAGAACCTTTTCGCGGATCACCTCAGCGCCAATTTCACCCAGCAGACCGAAAATTTCCTTGCCGCGCACCGGAACATCCAAATGCATGGCTAAAAGCTGTTCTTCGAAAAAAGGATCCAGCTCTTCGATAACCAGGATCTCTTTTACCATCGAGGCAAATCTCCTGACCAGGTTGGTCGGCAGTGGGTGACTGAAGCCGAGCTTTAGAAATGTTGCATCCGGCAGAGCTTCCTTGGCGTACTGGTACACAACGCCGCTACAGAGCACTCCCAGATCCGAAGATCCCGGCTCAATCCGGTTCAGGGGGCTGATTTCTGCTTCTTCCCGCAGGGCATTCAGCCTTTGTTCGACAATTGGATGCCGCAGGCGGGCAAAGCCGGGCAGCATTACATACTTAGCCGGATTCTTTGTGAAACCGGAGATTTTATGCTCCAGCTTTTTGCCAGGCATCAAGGTGCCACGGGAATGGGAGATCCGGGTTGTAGTGCGCAGCATCACCGGAGTATCAAAACGCTCGCTCAGCTCTAAGCCTGCGATAACGTAATCACGGGCTTCTTCGCTGTCCGCCGGTTCCAAGAGAGGAATTTTGGCGAACCGGGCATAATGACGGTTGTCCTGTTCGTTCTGTGAACTGTGCATGCCCGGGTCATCGGCCGATACAAGCACCAGGCCGCCGCCCACTCCGGTATAGGAGAGAGTCATCAGCGGATCAGCCGCTACATTAACACCGACATGCTTCATGGCTGCGAGCACCCTGGCCCCTTCGATGGAAGCACCGATTGCCTCTTCTAGTGCGGTTTTTTCGTTGGCCGACCAGTTAGCATCAATGCCCGGGTAGCGGCTTAAATTTTCCAGGATTTCAGTACTGGGTGTTCCGGGATAGGCTGTGCCGACGGTCACTCCGCCCTCATAGGCTCCGAGAGCTATAGCCTCGTTGCCGGTCATGATTACGCGTTTATTGCTCAAAGCTTTTGTCCTCGCTTTCTATCTATTCCAGCTCATTGGTTATAATTCTCTTTGCTTTACCGGTGGTTCTTTCCAGTGATTTAGGCTCCATCAGTTTAATGCGCGGAGCAAGCGAAAGAGTTGAACGCAAACGCTGCCGGATGCGGTTTTCCAATGCTTCCAATTGCCTGAAGCTGTCTGTAAAACCTTCCGGCGAAAGCTCGACCTGAACTTCGAGATCCTTGATAAAGCCTTTTTGCTGGTGCAGGATCAACAGGTAGTGTGGAGATACCTCGCTGAAGCCGGCCAATACCTCTTCGATCTGTGAGGGGAAGACGTTTACTCCTTTAATAATAATCATATCATCGCTGCGTCCGGTAATGTAATCCATGCGCCGGGTAGTCCGGCCGCAGGGGCAGGGTTCATTCACCAGGCGGGTAATATCCCCGGTGCGGTAACGTAAAACCGGAAAGCCCTCCTTGTAGAGGGGCGTCAGGACCAGTTCACCGCTCGAACCATCAGGCAAAACTTCTCCGCTGTCAGGATCGATTATCTCGGGATAGTAAATATCTTCCAGGATATGCATTCCTGCCCGTTCTTCACACTCGCCGGATATTCCGGGACCAACAACTTCCGTTAAGCCATAGTTAACTGTGGCCGTTAAACCCCAGTGCCGTTCAATATCCTCCCGCATGGCATCAGAACATGGCTCACCGCCAAAAAGCCCTATTTTCAGGCCGAATTCTGCCGGCTTGTAGCCGAGTTCAATGGCAGTTTCGGCCATATAGACGGCAAAAGAAGGGGTACTGACCAACACGTTTGTTTTAAAATCCTGCATTAGCGCCAGCTGACGCTCTGTGTTACCGCTGGAAAAGGGAACAACAGTAGCGCCCAGCCTCTCCAGGCCATAGTGCAGACCAAACCCTCCGGTGAAAAGTCCATAGCCGAACGATACCTGGGCAATATCGTTATCGGTGACGCCGGCCATCGCACAGATTCGGGCTACGGCTGCTGACCAGTCTTCGAGATCCTTTCGGGTATAGCCGGCAACGATCGGTTTACCGGTTGTCCCTGAAGAAGCATGAATACGCAAGATATTTTTCAAAGGTACGGCAGCCATGCCATAGGGATAGGCGCTCCTTAAATCACTTTTTCTGGTAAACGGTATCTTTCTAAAATCTTCCGGGCTGGCAATCTGTTCCGGTTTTAACCGCGCTTGATCAAATACCTTTCGGTAGTAAGGGCTATTCCGGTAAGCATGATTTACGGCCTGCTTGATACCTGATAGTTGTTGGGTCTCGCGCTCCCTTTTAGGCAGGCAATCTTTCTCAAGTTCCTTCTGCATCTGTTTCAACTCCTGTAGCTGCAATTAAAAGCCGTAAATTCTTTCTCCCGAAACGATGGGCACCTTGTTATCCTGTAATACTTTAAGGGCTTCGGCAATGCGCTCGACCCGCATCATAATGATGGCGCAATGAGTCGGCTTTTCGATAAATGAATAAAGATATTCGATGTTAATGCCGGCGGCATCAAGAAATTTTAGCACGTGGGCCAGTCCGCCCGGCTTGTCGGGAATTTCGATGGCAATAACATCAGTTACAGTAGCCATGATCCCCTTGTCTTTAAGTTCGGCAATAGCTTCGTCCGGATGATCGACGATCATGCGCAGGATGCCGAAATCAGATGTATCGGCAATTGAAACGCCACGGATGCTGATGTTGGCATCACCGAGAACCTGGGCTACCCTGACCAGCCGCCCCGATTTGTTCTCTAGAAAAACGGAGATCTGCTTAATCATTTTAAAAACCTCCTAAACTCTAACATTATAAAACGTAATGCTCCCTCGGGCAAACAGATCACCCGAAGGGTATAAACAAGGAACAAGCAAAGCTTTAAATTCAATACATTTGATTAACATTCCTGCCAAGCCCTAAAAATGAAATACTGATCGGCTATGTTTAACTTTGGTTCTATTGACCCTTATTATTACGCTGGTGTAGAATAATTTCAACGGGTGCAGGATAACTCGAATCGAAGTGAAGGAGGTTATTAACATGGCAGGCGCAGTTCAAGAAATTAGTGAATCGCAATTTGATCAAGAGGTTTTGCAGGCTACACTGCCTGTTTTGGTTGACTTTTGGGCTCCCTGGTGCGGCCCCTGCAAAATGCTCGGTCCTGTTTTGGAAGAAGTGGCTGCCGCCAATGACAGCAGGCTAAAAATTGTTAAAGTTAATGTTGATGAAAACCCTGATCTCGCTCAGAAATATGAAGTTATGGGTATTCCGGCAATGTTTCTTTTTAAAGGAGGCCAGGTTATCGATAGCTTTACCGGGGCGATGAGCAGGCAGGCTTTAAGCGACAAAATCGACAAGTATATTTAACTGCAAATTAAAGGGAATTGAATTATCGCTTTTTTCAAATATATTAAAGGAAAGCGTCTTTCTGCGGCGAATAACCTAGCAAAACCTGAAAGGATGTGTTATTAGCCATGGAACGACACGAGATCGGCCGGGTTACGCATTATTTTAGCAAGATCGGTGTTGCCATTATTCAATTGGATGACAGCCTTAAGACCGGAGATCGAATTGCCGTAGTTGGTTCGACTACAGATCTTGAGCAGGATGTTAAGTCAATACAGGTGGAACACCAGACAATAGATCATGCCGGGCCCGGCGATCTGGTTGGACTTAAAGTCAAGGATAAGGTACGCGAAGGCGATACAGTATTCAGGTTAACTTAATCGAAGAACCTGTTAACAATACTCTGCAATGATCTGTTGGTTCTTATAAAATAAAGCAATACAGGTGAATCGTTGTCTTTTAAAGGTAAAAATCACGGTGAAGTCGAAGGTGCTTCTAATAACGAAAATGCCAACCAAGCCGTGAAATCAAAAAATGAAGTTTCAGGACAAGCCCTGGTCGGATTGATCAGGGCTGTTCCGATCATTCTTGGTTATCTGCCAATCGGGATGGCCTTTGGCGTGCTAGCTGCAACCGCAGGTCTGACTGTTTTTAGTGCGGCGGCGATGTCAGTATTTGTTTATGCCGGATCAGCTCAGTTGATCTCTGTCGGCCTGATCGGCTCCGGGGCGACAGTTGCTGCCATAACGATGACCGTATTCCTGGTCAATTTACGGCACCTGCTGATGAGTGCATCGCTGGCGCCCTGCTTAAAGAAGCTAAAAACGTGGCAGCAGGTTTTATTCAGCTTTGAACTGACCGATGAATCGTTTGCCATCCACTCAACCTATTTTCGTAAAACAGGAGTTCCCCCTTTTACGGAAATTTTTGCCCTGAACTTATCTGCCCAACTGGCCTGGGTTATCGGCAGTGTGATCGGTGCCTGGGTAGGCGGTCGCTTAACTTTCAATATCGAAACCTATGGTATTGATTTCGCCCTGCCGGCCATGTTTATCGCCTTGTTGCTTATGCAGATTGAAAAAAGTAGGCATCTCTTTATCGCCATCCTGGCAGCCGCGCTTGGCCTCTTTTTTTATCTGATTGGATTAAATCAGCTCTATATCATCCTGGCTACAGTGATCGCAGCAGCCTGTGGAGCAGCCCTGGAGAAAAATGAGCCAAAGGTGAGGAGTAGTTAGGTTGCCTGATATTTACTTATTAATTGCGTTGATGGCTATCGTTACCTTTTTACCCCGGGTTTTGCCAATCCTGCTGCTCACGCGACGCAAGTTACCGGATCCGGTCATCCGCTGGCTCTCTTATGTTCCGGTTGCCGTGCTGGCGGCTTTACTTTCACCGGCGCTTTTTGCTCCTTCCGGCGAAATTGATTTCGCGATACACAGCAATCCCGCTTTTTGGGCCGCGGTTCCCGTTTTTGCCGTGGCCTATTTTACGCGCAGCCTTTTTGCCACAGTGCTAACCGGCATGACCCTTGTTGCCCTGCTTCGTTATTTCATCTAAAATTCACTATTTATTAAAAGCAAGAAATCAATCGTGGCGCAAACCCAGTGTTAGAACCATAAACAGTTTTTACCCGCCCCTCCCGGTAAGAAGTCAACCCCATATCTGTATATTGTTGTAAATTAATGCGCAATAGCCACTTGTTAGATAATTCGCTATTATGTTATACTTTATTTAGCCTTTACGGCAACAAGCTGTAAGGTTATTTCCAGGTATTACAAATAAAGAGAAAGTCGAGAGGTGGAAAGTTTATGGACAAACTGGTACGCGTCAATATGACTGAAAAGAAGGTTAAGGTAGAACCCTTGCCTGATAAATACAAAGGCAAGGGTGGCCGCTGGCTCACATCGCTGCTGGTGAGCGATGAGGTGCCGGCGGGATGTCACCCGCTGGGGCCCAACAACAAGTTGGTTTTTGCGCCCGGTATGGTTACCGGAACCCATGCCCCGAACTCCGGCCGCATATCGGTGGGCGGAAAATCTCCGCTGACCGGTGGTATTAAGGAAGCGAATGCCGGAACCCCATTTGCCCAAAAAATGGCCCGGATGGGTTATGGGGCCATGGTTGTCGAAGGCCTGGTTGATGACGATAAAAGCTGGTTGCTGGAGCTTACTGTAGACGGTGGCAAGCTGGTTGCAGCTGACGATCTCAAAGGTAAGGGCACTTATGAATGTGCCAAGAAAATCTGGGATAAATACGGTGAAAAAACCGCTTTTGTGGTCAATGGGCCAGCCGGCGAAGCAAAAATGACGATGGCTGGTATCGCTTTTAACGATCCCGAAGGCCGCTCGTCCCGTTATGCCGGGCGCGGCGGTTTGGGAGCGGTTATGGGCAGTAAAGGCCTGAAAGCAATTGTGTTGGATGATACCAATGCCCCAGGGGTGACTCCTAAAGATCCGGAGGCCTTCAAGGCCGGTCAGAAAAAACTGGCTGATGCTATTTTGTCTCACGATGTAACCAAGAAGGGCGGCGCGTTAAACAGCTACGGCACAGCAGTACTAATCAACATTCTTAACGAAGCAGGTGGCCTGCCGACGAATAACTTCCGCTCCGGTGTTTTTGATGGTGCGGCCAAGATCAGCGGTGAAGCCCTGGCCGAAGCGGCCAAAAAACGCGGCGGAGCCGGAATGATGGGTCACAGCTGTCATCCTGGCTGCATAATTCACTGTTCAAACATTTATGCCAAAGAAGACGGAAGCGAACATGTTTCCTGTGTGGAATATGAATCAGCCTGGTCACTAGGGGCCAACTGCGGTATCGACAACCTGGATCAAGTTGCCGAGTTAGTAAGGCTCTGTAACGATCTTGGACTCGATACCATTGAAGCAGGTTGTACGATTGCCGTGGCAATGGAGGCCGGTTTGGCCAAGTTTGGCGATGGACCGGCAGCGATTAACCTGCTGCATGAAGTTGGCAAGCGTACTCCGCTGGGCCACATCATCGGCCAGGGGGCCCAGTTTACCGGGGAAGCTTATGGCGTAACCCGTATTCCCACTGTTAAGCGCCAGGGCATGCCGGCCTATGAACCGCGCGCGGTAAAAGGGATTGGCGTTACTTATATAACTACACCGATGGGCGCCGACCATACAGCCGGTTATACGATTGCTCCTGAAATTTTGGCTGTTGGCGGAAAAGCCGAACCGCTATCCACCAAGGATAAAATCGGGCTTTCAAAAGCCTTCCAGCAAACCACTGCGTTCATCGATGCCAGCGGTTATTGTCTGTTTATCGCCTTCCCGATTCTCGACATTACCACCGGGTTTGACGGGGTGGTCGAGACGGTGAATGCCATGCTAGGCACCAACTATACCGGGGATGATGTCACCAGGATCGGTGAGGAAATCCTGCAGATTGAGCGAAACTTCAACCTGCGGGCCGGTATCGGCAAGGAAGCGGATCGGATCCCTGAATTTATGAAGTATGAGAAGCTTCCGCCGCACAATCATGTCTGGGATATCCCGGATGAAGATCTTGATTCGTTCTGGAGTTAAAAGTCACAATGATCAAAGTTAAAGCCCGCCTTTACGCCACTCTTTCCAGCTACAATCCTACAGGAGAAGGCAACAGCCCTTTCCAGGTGGAATTGTCGGAAGGATCAACTGTAAATGATTTAATTAAGATGTTGGGCATCAAAGAGGGCGCGGTAAAGCAGGTTTTTATCAGGCATAAAGCCCGGCCGCTTGATTACCGGTTGGAAGAAGGCGAGCAGGTAGCCATTTTCCCGCCGGTTGCCGGGGGCTAAGCATAAAGTAAGCCGGCGTTCTCTAGCAGGAACGCCGGCTTAATTCAACTATATTTTTAAATAAATTGTTTATTTCTTTTTAAGCAGAGTAGTCGCTGAGCTTTTCGGCAACCCAAAACTTGATGACCGATTGCCGTGGCACCCCAAGACGTTTTGACTCCCTGTCCAGGGCTTCAACCATCCAAACCGGAAAATCGACATTAACTCGCTGTGTCATTTCGTTGGGACGGGCTGTTTTTGAAAGATCAAGATGCTTGGTAATGTCCTGCCCTTCGTCAAAAAGCTTTTCAAGTTCTTTAGCTTTCATAAATTAAAACCTCCTCTGAACGACTCCGGCGGATCGAGATTATCCGGATCCGCTCTTCGCGAATCGTAACGATTGCAGACCAGTGTTTATTATCAATGATGCCAATCGCAAGATAGCGCACTTCATCTTCTGTTCTTGCCTGGACGATGATCAGCCTGGGATCATAAAAAAGCTTCTGGCCTTCAATAAAATCGATCTTATGTTTATCCCTGTTGCTACTGCTTTTCTGCAAGTCGAATTCAAACATCATGGTATAAAAATTATATAATAATTATACTTAAATAGCAACATATTGCTTAAAAAATCACGGGCAGCGGACAATGCCCTGCGACCAGAGGCAATCGGCGCAGGAGGGCACGTTACCCCAGCAATCTTCGTTTCTCTCCGTGTAGTCACAGGTTTTGGCTGCCGAACAATCCATGCAGGAGGGGAAGAGGTTATGACGCACCCGGTAGCGGAAACGCAAGTATTCAGGGCTGTTCCAAATCTCGTAAAGAGTTTGATTTTGCAAATTGCCAAATAAATGGGCGCGGACTTCTTTGCGCCGGTTATCGAGATAATAAGGGTAGTCATACATCAGGGCGTAGCAGGGACTGACAGCTCCGTCCCAGCGGATTACCGCAGCATCATCGCCAACAAAACCGCAGCGCCTGCTGCTGCCCCAGTAGATCCGGGGCAGGCGCAGCGAACCCCACAGGACATAATCATTTTCAACAGCCGGCCAGACAGCCGGCTCCGGAAAAGCAATACTGCTTTTTAACCCGTTCCAATTAGGCGGAGCCAGCACACCGGCTCCCATTTCCCTGTTTTTATCCGGACATTCGTAAAGAACCTCGTGGTACATTTCTTCCGAATAGGCCAGCAGGTTGGTAACCAGTACGGTGGGGGCGCCCACTTTACGGGCCAGGTCAGGCAGGAGGGGAAGCTGGTTAACATTACTTTTCATCATCACAAACTCGAGGCCAATCTTGGGGTAGTTTACTTTATGCTTTTGCTTTAAAGCACGCAGCTTTAGGATATTATTGATGACATCAGTGTAATCGCCGTTAACCCTGATTTGTTTGAACGTTTCAGGTTTCAGGCCGTCAATGGAAAAATAGATCGCATGAACTCCTGCTTCAATCAGGCTTGAAGCGGTATAATCATCAACCAGGGTGCCGTTCGTATTCAGTGACACCCTGTATCCCTTTGCGGTCAGTGCTGCAATCATTTCCAGGGAGCGGCTGTGCGCCAGGGGTTCGCCGAAACCTCCCAGGTGAATTTTCTCAAGGTGCGGAAATTCTTCAAGCTGCTTAATGAGTTTATCAAAAAGCGTGCTACCAATTTCCCCCTCCGGCACAGACGGCCACTGCTGCCGCATACAGGTTATACACTTAAGGTTGCAATTGACAGTCAGCTCCAGGTAAAGCTTTTTTAAGCCCGGCCCAATTTTATGTAAAATTATTTCATCACTGTTTTGATCAACAATGTAATCATTTTTAATCAAAAAATCTTTTTCTTTTTTGGCGGTCTTGCTAGCGCTATCCGTCATTGAGTATACCCCAGCTAATTCTCCAGGCCAAAAGAGGACCGGTAATATAACTAACCAATATGGTTATAATTATTATATCAGAGTTTGCTATCATCTACAAACTTTAAAAATAAAAAATATACGGGGCTCCATCATTTTCGAAGATCAAGCCCAAAGCGGGTGAGCAGTTCCCTTTCATCGTTTTTATATGATATGATACATAAAGTTTTTGAAATAAAATAAAGGAATTAACAAAGCTTACAATGGAGGGTATTTATGCAGCTGACCGAAAAATTATATTGGTATCCCTGGCAGGGACGTGCCAACAATTGTAACAGCATTATTTACAAGGGTGATCAGACAGTGCTCTTTGATCCCGGTCATATTTATAACGATTTCAACGAAAGCTGTCTTGAAACTTTACGCCGGCAGGCAGAAACTGATGGCGTTTCTTTAAATGAGATTGATTTAATACTCTGTACTCACGGGCACCCCGATCACGTTGAAGCTGCCGGATTAGTCCGCAAGGAAAGTGGGGCCCGCTTTGCCATTAACCGCGGTGATGAATTTATCTTGGAGGCAATCAGCCAGCACTACGCCTCGCGCAGTGGCAAAGACCTGCCCGATCTGAAGCCGGATTTCTATCTTGAAGAAGGAGAGCTTGCGCTCAATCCCGCCGAAAACTTAAGTGAAAAGATCGCGGTTATTACTTCGCCGGGACACTCACCAGGCTGTGTCTGTTTTTACCTGCCAGGTGAAAAGGCTCTCATTAGCGGAGATACCATTTTTCAGAACAGCATCGGCAGAACTGATCTACCGGGCGGGGATATCTCTGTGATGGAACAAAGTGTCGATAAGCTGGCAGCGCTCAGCAGCATCGATCTTCTGCTGCCGGGTCATATGGGTTATGTTTCCGGGGCCCAGGCGGTAGCCCGTAATTTTGAGCAGATTAAGCGCTACTTTTTCGGTTAACCATCCTTCGCTGAACAGCAGGAAAAAAAACTGCTGTCGCGAACTAAATCAATTGATCAGTGCAATCGTTATACGACTAGATGAACAGCTCATTAATCTTAAACCAATGCGTCAGTAAAAGGAGAACAAGTGTCGATGATTTTTAACAACCACCAGAGGCCGACCATGCTCTTTAAACGTTTCGAGGGCAACCCGGTCTTAAATCCCGATTGTTGGCCGTACCCCTCCAATGCTACTTTTAACCCCGGGGCGATCAGGCATGATGGGGTTACCTACCTGGTAGTCAGGGTGGAGGATATGCGGGGGTTTTCACATTTGACTGTAGCCCGCAGCAATGATGGTAAGACCGGGTGGCAGATTGACGAAAAGCCAACCATGACCCCTGACTCTGAATTTCATGAAGAAAGATGGGGCATAGAAGATCCGCGTATTGTCTGGCTTGAGGATCTGGAGCAGTATGCCATGACCTACGTATCTTTTTCCAAGGATGGACCCGTGGTTTCACTCGCGCTGTCCAAAGACCTGCAAACCTTTAAAAGACGCGGCGCCATGTTGCCCCCGGAAGATAAAGATGCTTCACTTTTTCCACGTAAGATTAACCGCCGCTACGTGTTGATCCACAGACCGATTATCCGCGGCGAAGCTCATATCTGGATTGCCAATTCACCCGATCTGGTGCACTGGGGTGAGCATAAAATCCTGCTGCCCGTTCGTCCGGGCTGGTGGGACAGCACGCGAGTCGGTCTTGGACCGCCACCAATTGAAACTGATGAGGGTTGGCTGATTATTTACCACGGGGTGCGTATGACTGCCTCAGGCAGTCTGTATCGTGTCGGCCTGGCCCTGCTGGATCTGGAAGAACCCTGGAAGATTATAAAACGCTGTGATCAGTGGGTTTTTGGCCCGCACGAACCTTATGAGCGGGTGGGAGACGTGCCCGGAGTAACCTTCCCCACCGGGATCGTCCATGATCCAAAAACCGATGAACTGATCATGTATTACGGCGCCGCCGATACCAGCGTCTGCCTGGCGACAGCCAAGCTTAAAGACCTGGTCAGTCACCTGCTGAGCTGTAATGATTCGAAGGAGGAAGGCTTCTGCCTCTAAGCCTTTAAGCGATATGAAAATAGCGATGCTGGCCCCCATATCCTGGCGAACCCCACCCCGTCATTACGGACCCTGGGAGTGGGTGGTCAGCATGCTTACCGAAGGGCTGGTCAAACGTGGTATCGATGTTACGCTCTATGCCACGGCCGACTCGCTGACTGCCGCTAAATTAAGCGCTGTTGCTGAACATCCCTGGTCCGAAGATCCGGAACTTGATCCAAAAGTCTGGGAATGCCTGCATATCTCTAAAGTCTTTGAAGAAGCCTCCCGCTACGATTTAATACATAATCATTTTGATTTTCTTCCCCTGAGTTACTCAGGCCTGGTTGAAACCCCGCTTTTAACCACTATTCATGGGTTCTCTTCGCCCCGTATCCTGCCGGTTTACCGTAAATATAACGGCAGGGTTCATTACGTGGCTATCAGCGAAGCTGATCGGAATCCTGATCTTGATTATGCTGCGACTATCCACCATGGCATTCCAGTCGCGGAATACCCTTTCAGCGCAAGCGCTGCGCCAGATGATTACCTGCTGTTCTTTGGTCGGATCCACCACGACAAAGGCGTTTACGAATCGATCCGGCTGGCCAAGCAGGTCGATAAGCCATTGATAATTGCCGGTGTTATCCAGGATCAGGATTATTTTGACCGTTACGTTGCGCCCTACTTGGATGATCGTCAGGTTCGCTACATTGGCCCTGTCGGTCCGGATCAGAAGGGGGCAGTACTGGGAGGAGCCACAGCCCTGCTGCACCTGATTAATTTTGATGAACCCTTTGGCTTGAGTGTTGCCGAGTCAATGGCCTGTGGCACCCCGGTTATTGCCTTTAACCGCGGCTCTATGCCGGAGCTGATCGCCGATCAGGTGAGCGGTTTTTTAGTTGACGACCTTGATCAGGCCTGCGAGGCTGTTATGCATGTATCAAAAATCAACAGGGTGGATTGCCGCCGCCACGTGGAAGAAAATTTTACAGTCGACCTGATGGTCGACCGCTACATAAAGGTTTATGAGCAAATAACCTGATCTCTGGCATCTGAATTCTAAAAACGAGGTGGTTCATATGTACACCGGAAAAATCCTTAAACCGGTAAAAGTATCGTTTATCTCTACCTATCCGCCGCGAAAATGCGGTATAGCCACCTTTTGTGCCGACCTGCTAAACAGCATGAAGCTGGTTTACGGCGCCAATAATGGCAATGGGGAAGACAATATATTCGAGGTCGTGGCTTTAAATAACGGTAATGAAAGTTATAATTACGAGCGCGAGGTTGCCTTTCACATCCGTGATCAGCTGCGTAATGATTACCAGAGAGCAGCCGACTTTATCAATCTTTCTCCGGTAGATGCAGTATCAATCCAGCACGAATACGGAATATTCGGCGGCGAGGATGGTAACTATATCAATTACCTGCTTTCCGCTTTAAAAAAACCGGCGATCACCACCCTTCATACAGTACTTGAGGAGCCTTCTGCCGGACAACGTCAGACCCTGATGCGGATCTGCGAGCAATCAGTTTCGGTTGTCGTTATGGCCCAGGCTGCAAAGGAAATCTTGAAAAAAGTCTACCGGGTTCCGGAAGAGAAAATTAACTTGATTCCGCATGGGGCGCCGGATGTGCCCTTTCTCGATCCCTCCTACTACAAGGATCAGTTTCAGGCTGAAGGGCGCAAGGTGCTGCTGACTTTCGGCTTAATCAGCCCGAGCAAGGGCCTTGAATATTCAATCGGGGCCATGAAAAAAGTTGTCGAAGTTCATCCCGATGCCTTATATATTGTGCTCGGTGCTACTCATCCGGAAGTTAAACGCCGTCACGGCGAAGAATACCGGCATTCACTGGAAAAAATGGTTCATGACAACGGGCTGGAGCGCAATGTCGCTTTTTACAACCAGTATGTGTCCTTGGAGCGGCTGGTGCAGTTTCTCGTGGCAACCGATGTTTACATAACTCCCTACTTAAGCCGGGAGCAGATAACTTCCGGCACGCTGGCCTATGCCCTGGCCTGCGGCAAGGCGATTATTTCGACGCCCTATATCTATGCGGAAGAGCTTTTAGCCGAAGATCGCGGCAGCCTGGTGCCTTTCCGCGACAGTGATGCTATGGCTGACAGCATCATCAATCTATTAAGTGATGAAGATTTGCGCAACCGGATGCGTAAAGCCTCTTACCAGTATGGCAGGCAGATGATTTGGAAAGAGGTCGGCCGCAGTTATGCCGCCGCTTTTGAACAAGCCCGCTTCAGCTACAGCACCATGTTCACTCAATCGCTGCAAAGTGCTGATGTAACGGAACGCTCGATCCTGCCGGATGTTAATCTGACTCACCTGCGGTCACTTACTGATGACACAGGTCTTTTTCAGCATGCTGTCTATAACGTTCCCGACCGCACCCACGGCTATTGCACAGACGATAATGCCCGCGGACTGATTGCCGCCGTCATGAACTGGCGACTTTTTAAAGATGATGCCATCAATCCCCTGCTTAAAACTTACATGAGCTTTCTTTACCATGCCTATAATGAAAAGATGGGCAGGATGCGCAACTTTTTAAGCTTCGACCGCCGCTGGTTGGAAGAGGTCGGCTCCGAAGACAGCCACGGCCGCACTCTCTGGGCACTTGGCTACAGCATCTCTCACCCTCCGGGCGATGAATTATTAGGTCTTTCCACCCGGTTGTTTAAAGATTTAATTAATGCACCTGTAAAGTTTACTTCACCGCGGGCCTGGGCTTTTACTATTATCGGAGCCAATTATTATCTGCGTCGTTTTGGCGGTGATACTAGGGTGCGCCAGATTATGACCGAGCTGGCGGAAAAGTTGATGAAGCTTTATGCGAAAGTGGCCGTTGATGACTGGTTCTGGCTGGAGAATATTGTTGCTTACGATAATGCCAGAATACCGCAGGCCCTGATTGTTGCCGGAAGCAATCTCGACCATGAGGAGATGTTTGCCACCGGTTTAAAGAGCCTTACGTGGCTAATCGATATCCAGACCAACCCCGAAACCGGTCAGCTCTCTTTGGTTGGCAACGAAGGTTGGTATAGAAGAGACGGCGAGAAAGCGCTGTTTGACCAGCAGCCCATTGATGCTACTGCCCTGGTTGATGCCTGTTACCAGGCTTTCGTGTTAACCGGAGAAGATCAGTGGCTGAGTAAAATGGAATGGGCTTTTAACTGGTTCTTCGGCAGCAACGATGTTCACCAGCCGCTTTTCGATTTCAGTGACGGCGGCTGTTACGATGGTCTGCAGCCAGGCGGGATCAATCAGAATCAGGGCGGTGAGTCTTCAGCCTCGCTTCTGCTGGCCCTGCAGCGTGTTCATCTGGTTGCCCACCAGGGTCTCTTTCAGCATCAGCAGCAACTTAACTTAAGTCTGGACGGGCAAAAAGTGAAATGACCTTAAATAGATGAACTGCTTCTACCTGAACCTGAAGCTGCGAATATCCTTATGATTCAGCTTCAGAAATAAGGCTGGATGATGTTGTATAGCTTATATTCATCACCCGTCCGGGCAGGCAGATACTTATAGATAATCAGGCTGGTTTTTACATGCACTATAACGGCTGCCAAAGCAATTGAACAATATGGTTCTTTATTTTTTAATATAAGAGTGAAAACTGCCAGTAATTAGAATGAGTAGTTTACAAGTATTATTGTCTGGCATGTGATGTTAATGGTTAATTGCTGATCTGGCTTTAGGAATGGAGTGATCTTATGTATGCTGTAATATTGGCAGGCGGCAGCGGTACCAGGTTGTGGCCACTCAGCCGTGAACAATTTCCAAAACAATACCTGCCCCTGATCCCAAGAGGATTAGATAACGTTTCTCTCTCCCCCTTAAAGGCGGAAGGCCAAAAATCCCCCTCC
>CAYTER010000018.1:1399-38665 GCA_964436815.1 uncultured Syntrophomonadaceae bacterium | reverse complement strand
ATCCTTGTTGTCGGACCAGAAGAGACTCAAGTTGAGCCTGATGACCCAGTGACTGCGGTCAGTGCTTTCAATCTACTGGCCCTGTGGCCGTTGTTGTTACTCTTAATCCCTGCTCTGATTTGGTTCCTGCTGGCCCGCTTAGTTCTGGTTCGAGTACCGGATAAGGATGGCAAGCTTGAAACTGTCAAACGGCTGATTGCCCGCCGCAAGGATAAGAGATGGTTTGTTGATATCGAAAAACAACTTGATGAATACCTGGCTAAGCATGGACAGGTTCTAGTTGACTTCAGGGGCGGCTTAATCAAAGACGCCAAGAAAACCCTATACTCGGGCGAAAAAATTCTTGGAGCCGATGAGCCGCGGTTTGCAATCGTTAACCAGAATCGCCAGGTAACCTGGCTTGACAAACTCGATGAACAGTTATCCGAAGCTGTTTGATCGATTCAATGATCGTAGCAAGTTAAGCAATGACAATGAAGGGCAATAATCAGTAAAAGGAAGGCGGCCTGCAAACACACCGGCCGCCTTTCCTAATCTTTAATTGCAAAATAATTATGTTCCATGCCTGATCAGCTTGCACAGCTTAAAATAAATATTTATTATGGTGGTATCATTAAATAATAGTGCTTTAGTTAAAGACTGGCAAAGTAATGGGGCGGGTATAATGCCGAAAACCAGGAAGCAAAAAAAACGGGAAGCAAAGAAAGAACAGCAACTACTGCGTCGCAAACGCAGGATAATAGCCGCTATTTCCCTGCTGATAATAGCCGTTGCTATTTATTTTGCCTATAACTTTTTTTCCGGTGCAGCCGATCAAGAGCTGGCAGCAGAAAATGTCAGCCTTTTTCAGTCCAAAACAGCCCTGTTAAAAGAGGAAGTTTTTTCAGATCAGCGATTAGATGAAGCATTTGCTGATCTGTCCCTTAATAATGGGGGAGAAATGAAGTATGTTGTTTTTTTCTCGATCAGCGATATCGACAGCCGGGCCGGAGTGGTTAAGGCCACGGGTCAAACACTGGAAGAAGCTTGGGATAACGGGGTTAAAGAAGCGATCACCTATCTGCGCAGGTCGCTGGTTGAACCGCTCTGGGTTAAAGTCGACCTGGTAGACTCCATGGAAAAAATCAGAACAGTTCAGCTTAATGAAACTATTAGGCCATTTAGAAGTTATTTTTTCAGGAAAGGGCTAGCACTGGACAGCGATTTTAAGACCGCTTTTCTGGAAGCCGAATTAAATGGGAATGACTTGATCGATTATGAAGAGAGGATTCTTGATTTCGATAATATCAATCAGTACCGGGAGTTATATGGACAGGCAGCCATCAGCGCTTTGCCGGATGAGCTGATTATTTTTACAACGATCGGTTGGTTTATTGATGAAGATAATGAAATTTATCCCCTTTACAGCTACGAAGCGGAAGGTTACGATTTTGGCCGGCGGATTATCGAAGAATTTAACCGGGATGTCGCCGAAAGCGTGATCATTACCGCCACAGAGTGGCTGGTTGGCGAAATCCAGGATGATGGCGCTTTTATCTACGGTTATTATCCTCTATTTAATAATCGGTTGACCCACTATAATCTATTGAGGCACACGGTATCAATCCAGCCGCTGATCTGGTTGTATGCCATAGGTGGCCGGACGGACCTAATCCCCCATATTGAGAGCACAATCAGCTATCTGGTCGATGACCATATTGTATACAGTGATGAGGATACAGCATATGTCCTTGATCGGCCGAATGATGAAATCAAGCTCGGTGGCAACGCCTTGGCCATTGTTTTACTGAAGGAATACATGGATGTTTTCGGCACTGATCGGTATCTGGATATATCTATTGCCCTGGGCAACGGTATCCTTGCCTTAATGGATCCTGAAGAGGGCACTTTCTACCACGTACTTAATCCTGATTTTTCAAGGAAAGAGGAGTATCGCACTGTTTATTATGATGGAGAATCCGCTTATGCTCTCGCTCTTCTCTATGAAATAACCGGCGATCAGCGCTGGCTTGATGCAGTCCAGACCGCGGTAGAGAATTTTATTATTAAGGATTATACCCAGTATCGCGATCACTGGGTTGCCTATGCCATGAACGAGGTCACTAAGCACATAGAAGATCCGCGTTACTATGAATTTGCCCTGCGCAATGTTCAGGAAAACCTTGATGAAATCTACTACCGTGATACTTCGTACCACACTTACCTGGAGCTGCTCATGGCCAGTTTCGAACTGTATCACCGGATCATCGAAAATGATCTCGAAGTAGAGTATTTGGAACAATTTGATGCCGACTATTTTATCAGGGCAATTCTGAAAAGGGCTGAGCACATGCTAAACGGTTTTATGTTTCCCGAATACGCCATGTACCTGGCCAACCCCGGAAAGGTTAACGGCACATTCGTCATCAGGCACGATGCCTACCGGATCAGGATAGACGATGTCGAGCATTTTATTGCCGGGTATTATAACCTCTGGCGTAACTATGATCAGGTTAATGAATACCGCAACCTCTATACCAGGTAGCAGCCAATTATTGTTAAATTTAAAGCTATATTTACCAAGTTATTAGAAATAATCCTTATTTTACCTAAAAAGTTGTTGACAAATATTGAAAGCCCTGATAATATAATTATGAAATTTTAGAAATATATGTCGTGAGATCATAAAATAATACATTTTTTTATTGGTAACCTGATCGATAAGGGCAATGCTGCCGAAAGGCAGAAGCGCAAAGCCAAGGGTCTACGATCGCCTTAAACAGTGTGCGGTTATGACAGCCTGGCTGACGAAGCAGGTTGTTTCTGTCCTTATCAATAGGACTTGTTTTCTAAAAAGGGAGAAAAAGTTTTGAGCAGATCTAGTCGGCGTAAAAAGAAAAAGCAGACTAAAATCAGCCCACTCCAGGTTTTCTTGCTTATCCTGGTTTTGCTGGTGGTTGGATCTGCTGCGATCTTCTTCACCGATATCTTCGGAGTAGCCACCTCTGTTAAAGGCCTCTTGACCGCCAGCCGTATGGAATTGGTTGATGAGTTCGGAATCCGGCAGATTGCCGGTGATTTCACTATTGACAACCCCGGAGAAAAACTTGAGGATACACACATCGGCGGTAACCTGTACCTGGCTCCAGGCATAGGCGATGGCAGTGTGGAGCTGATTAATGTTGCCGTAGAAGGCTCGGTGCTTGTACAGGGTGGCGGCCGTAACACGATTTACCTGCGGGATTGTATTATTCCTGAACTGAAGGTAAACCGCCCGGATGGTGAAGTAAGAATTGTCGCTTCCGGTGATACCACCATAGCCAGAACAGTAATCGAAACCGGGGCAAACCTGCTTGAGAACCCTGCCCCCGGTTTTGAAGGCTATGAGTCAGTCGAGATTATGACTGCTGAACCGGTTAAGTTGACTGGCACTTTTAATACTATAATCTTCAACGTTCCCGAATCAAATGTTGAATTAAACAGCACGGCACTTGGCCGGTTAATCGTAACCCGTCCGGCTGCCGGCTCGGCGATTACTTTTCCCGATGGATTGGTGATCGAAAGTCTTTATCTGGATGGAGCGGTGTTTCTGCTTGGCCGCTGCACGGTTAATAACGCTTATCTTTCTGCCCCCGGTATTACGGAGCTGAACGGTCTATTTGACCTGGTGACCATTTCGGCTGAGGCCGGGCAGTTTGAATTTTTGGGCGAATCAACAGTAAACGGCCTGATAGTAGAAAAAGAAGCTTTAAATAATGTCTTAACCATGCCGGAGAAAGTATCTGTCACTACCCTGGAGTTGAATGAAGCAACTGAAGTTAAAGGTGAGGGTTTAATTGAAATGCTAATCGTTAACGCTGCCGGTTCCAACCTGGAACAGATCCCGGAGAATATTGAATTCGGCGGAGATTATGTGGTGACAATTGCCGGGCACGAGATCACAACAGTGGAAATGTTGAAAGCGCTGATTGAGCACGGTGATCCGCTTTACGTTGCTTCATCAGGTAGCAGCCAGGGAACGAGCAGCCCGGCCCCAAGTCCTTCACCGACGCCGGCGCCTGCTCCTGCTCCGGCTCCCAAACCTGAGCCTGCTCCGGTCCCTGAACCTGAACCGACGCCGGAACCGCAGCCTGCACCAGACCCGATCAGGGATTTTATTGTTGAGGAAGGTCTCACCCCGGGAAAGAAATTGGTTATAGTTGCCCTTACGGCTTCCGACCCGCAGAACTATACTGTCCAGGTTAGCGGTACAGTTTTAGGCTATAATGCTGACGCCAAGCGTTTCTGGGGCGAGGTTGATGCCGACCAGGCATTACGCAGTAACGTTAAAATAAGCCGTTAAGAATCAGGGAGAACTGTTTCGGAGGTGCCACGGTGTCGCTAAAAAGAAAAAAGACACTTCCCCGTATTCTGCTTACTGTCGCAATCTGCTTGTTGCTGACTGCACCGGCAGCGGAAGCAGCGATCAAGGGTTTCATTACCCGCGACGACAGCGGCTCTTTCTACGAGTATAGCTACACCGACCTGCTTGACTCCTATGCCCTTAAGATTTTGGGCCAACCCAATGGACTTTATGAAGATTTTTCCGCGAAGAAAACTTACGCGCTGCTCGATACAGCCGGTAAATATTTTGATTACCAGGCTGTTATCAATTCGTATGCCAATGCGCTGTTGCAGAAAAAATCCTTTGATTTAAAGGTATATTTTGCCACAGAAGAAGCGATTAAAGCCACCACCCCTATATCAGTGATCGTGATCAGTTATAAAGACGGGCAGCTTAGCCAGAGTCCGAAAACCACTTCGGCCGGCAATTCCGGCCCGCCCAGTGAATCTGAGCAGCCACAGCCACAGACCAGGACCCCGATTATTGGCCTGGCCCTGGTCACCCTTGAGCAGGCCCAAACCTGGGCTGCTAGCCGCGGAGCTGAACAGCGCTTTATTGATATCGCTCCGCTTTACTGGGACTACGGATTGCTCTGCGGTATGAGGCCGGAAGTGCTTTACGCCCAGGCGGCAGTTGAAACAAACTTTGGCCGCTATGACAACCGGGTGCCGGCTGACTATAACAACTGGGCCGGGATTAAAACGGCAACAGCGGAAGGCGATAGTCCGGAAGATCATGAACGGTTTGCCACCCCGGAAGAGGGGGTGCGCGCCCACTATAACCATATGGCTGCTTATTTGGGATTGCAGCCGATTGGTGAGCCGCACGGCCGCTATCAGATAGCGGCTGCCCAACCCTGGGCCGGCCTGGTGCAGTATGTTGAAGATTTAAGCACCAACTGGACCCCTCTTGAAGATTATCACCTCTACATTATTGATTTAGTCAACCAGATGAAAGCGGTTCCTTTGGCAACACAACCTTCGCCACCTGCGGAAAGCCAACCGCCGGCACCGCCTCCTGCCACAGGAGTTCCTTCTGAAAGCACTGCCAATAAAGTGGTGGTTGATGTTGATGTGCTGCGCCTGCGCGGTGGGCCGAGCACTGACCATGAAATTCTTGATCGTCTATTTTTAGGGACGATGTTGCAGGTCGTTGGAAACCAGAATGAGTGGTTAAATGTCATTACACCGGATGGAAAAAAAGGCTGGGTTCACGGGGCCTATGTCCGCAACATCACTATAACCTCAACTTCGCTGGCCGGTCGTAAAATTGCGGTAGACCCCGGGCACGGCGGATCTGATTCAGGGGCTACCGGGCCATCAGGCTTGCGCGAGAAAGTTGTTAATCTTGCCATTGCCGAAAAACTGATCAAACTACTGAATGAAGCCGGAGCAACAGTTGTGGTAACCCGCACCGGCGATCAGACTATTAACCACCAGCAGCGGGTTGATCTGATCAACGGCTCCAATGCTGATATCATGGTTAGTATTCATGCCAACGCCTTTTCCAACCCGGAGTCGAACGGAACCGAAACCCATTACTGCGCCAGGAATGGTCTAAGCGCTGCCAGCAGGCTGCTGGCCATCCAGCTGCAGAGAGAGTTAATCGCGGCTATCGGTTTGCGCAACAGGGGGGTAAAAGAAAGTAGTTTCTTCGTAATCACAAATTCTAAAATCCCTGCGGCACTGGTTGAAGTTGCTTTTATCAGCAATCCTGCAGAAGAGCGAATCTTAGTTGATCCGGAAGCACAGGAGAGGGTCGCTATGGCCCTCTACAGGGGTATCGAGGCTTATTTCAGCCAAAAGCGTTAATTGTCTGAAGAGCCTAACGTGGAAGAAAAAGGTGGCTTTAAGCAGCTTATACCAATTATAGGAATGGGAAATGGGAAAAAAATAGGCTATTTTGGCAAAAAATGCTTGATTTATTAAAAAGAAAGATATAGAATAACCATAATAATAAACCAGAATAGAAAAATATTTACACGAAAAAGAAGGATCTTTTACAAAAAAATAGAATTTTTTTCGGAGACATATTAAAATAGGCCAAAGTGTCTCTATTTTCAGTGAGTGGTTAATAACAGTGGACTGCAAAGATCAATAGTTTTTGCAGCGGAGGTGAAACAAGGAGGACCCAGTTACCGGATTTCGGCGCCCGGTTAGATAGAGATAAAGATAGAGAGATACGGGACGCACAATGACATTTAAAGGGAGAGAATAATATGAAAAAGCTAGGCAGGTACGGATTGCTTCTCCTTGTCGTATCGCTGATCTGCTTCTCGATATTAATACTAAGCCCCCAGGTCGGCTACGCCAACGTTGATGAAGCGGCAATTAATTTAAATTATACCCCGGCAGAAAAAGCTGCTGCAATAGCAGCTGCCAATGATGCTATTCGACGACTACCCAACCCCGAATATATCGTTTCCTACGAACAATCATATATTAACGACGCTGCAAGGGCATTTGTTCTTGTGCAAAAAGCGAAGGAAGAGTTCGGTGCAGTGGATGCCGATTTTCCTGAACTGGCCAAACTATACGCCGTCGAGCAGCGGGTATACAAAATGCTCGCTATCCGGGATGCCCAGCGGGCGATTGACCTGATTCCTCCGGCTTCCGAGATTACGGAGGAAGACTGGCCACTCATCCTTGAAGCCCGCAGGCTGGTTCAATACGCGATGGAAGTTTATGGGGCAACAGAATTTGATATCTGCTGGCGCTACGATGTCTTAAAAGAAGCAGAAAAGAAGGTGGAGGATAAGCCGGAGCCGGAGCCACCGAAGCCCGAACCTAAACCTGAACCGAAGCCCAAGCCTACTCCGCCTACCGGAGGAGCACTAGCGGCATCGGTTTCAGCTGGAATAGCGCTTTGCACCGCAGGTGCTTTCCTGATCAGGCAGCGCACGAGACGGAAAAGAGGCAAACACTAGGTAATCGGGTATCATAAAAGAAATTAGATAAACGTATCTCAATTTTATATAAAGTTTGCGATAAAGGAGGATAGCAACAAACCGTTATTGGTTGAATATATTGTCGGATCATTTAAGTATAAAAAAATGGGGAGGAAAGATGATGAAACTAATGAGAAATAGTAAATTGTTGTTGATAGCTTTGGTTTTAAGCTTGCTGTTTGTATTATTCTTTGCCCAGGCTGCTTTTGCCCAGGAGATTCGCCTGAGCGCCAGCCAGGAAACCGGTTTTGTCGGTGAAACGGTAACGGTTAAGATTTCAATAACCAATGCCCTAGACACTGAAGGCGGCCAGTTTGACCTTTACTACGGCCCGGCTCTTGGCGGGGGCGCTGTAAAACTGGAACCGGTTTCGGCTTCCCGCGGCGACTTTGTTCCTGATGTTTCCGGTAACCTCTTCGATTCAAACCTGAATATCGACGGTTACAAAGTCAGGGTGCTGTGGGTTAATGCCGAAGGATCCGCCAAAGATTCAGGTGTGGTCTGCACCATCGTTTTCCGGGTTAAGGAAGCTGGTGAAACCACGCTGACTTTCAGTGACTGGATCATTGTTGATCCGCTGGTCGGCCGCTTTGTGGGCACACCCACTTCCGGTAAAGTAACCGGATTGAGTGAAAGCACCAAGGAACATGCCATAAGAGCAGCTGAAGACTTAATTGATGCCTTACCAACCGTGATTGACTGCAACAATTCAGCTCACAGAACAATGGTTTTAAATGCTCGCGCTGCAGTTAATGAGGCAAAAACACTGCATGGTGCGGTAGACAGCGACTTCAGGAATTTAAGTAAACTGCTGGATGCTGAAAAGGTAATCGCCAAGTGTGACGCAATCAGGGCAGCCGATGATGCGATTTACGCCCTTCCGTCGGTGGAGAACTTGAAGCTGGACGATAAGAGCAAGGTGGAAAATGCCCGCTATCTGGTTAACTATGCAAAGACTCAGCATGGAGCGGTAGACAGTGATTTTGTTTATCTGTCCAGGCTGGTTGCTGCTGAGAACCGGATTAAGGAGCTTGAAGGCTTAAAGCCCACTCCACCGACCGGCGGGGCATATTACCTGCTCCTGGGCGGCGCGCTGATCCTGATTGCCGGCGTGGCAGTCTACTTTAAGAGAAAGCAGCTGCCTACCAGCTAATAAGCGTGTTTATTAATTCCCTCCCCCTTGACGGGGGAGGGGCAGGGTAAGAGTAAATAACAAACTAATCCGACAGGTTGCGGTGGCGGTTAAGCACCGCTACCGCAACCAAAAATATATTACCGATAAGGTTTGGAGCTGTCATGATCATAAAAAATAAAGCACTTCTATTCGCAACACTAGCAGCGTTATTATTCAGCTTAATGTTTACAGGTAGCGCTGCTGCAGCCGAGGGTATGAAAATCACAGCCGCCAGGGTCGAGGGTGGCGCAGGCGGTCAGGTTACCGTTAACATCACCGCCGAGAATGCAGCAGGATCAGAGGGTGGGCAGTTTAACCTGACCTTTGATCAAAACCTGGTCAGGCCGGTATCAATCGAGCCGGGAGACCTGGTTCTATCGGCAGAGAGCAGCTTACATATGGCCAACCTGGATTTTGCTCCGGGGGAGCTGATGTTCATGTGGGTAACCGCCAATGCTGATACCAAGGATAGCGGGGTTGTTTGCCGGATTACTTTCGATCTGATCAAGGATGGTACTACGGTAATCGGCTTCAAAGATTTAATTGTTGTCTCAGGTAACGGGGAAAAGGCCAGTTCGGTTTCCGGCCAGATTAAAGTCGGCGCCGGAACTTCGGATCAGGGGCCAATAACTGACCCGGAACAGGATTCTGATGCAGATGACCCGGAAGAAGGCGGTAACGGCGAAGGGGAAGAGGTGATTGGCGAAGACGATGAAGAAGGCGAAAACGACATTATTGCCGAACGGACCGGGATCAATCCTTTCCTGGTTATTGTCCCAATCATCATTATCAGTGCCCTGGCCGTTGTTTACTACCTGATTAAGCGATCAGGCCAAGAAAAGAAAAGCTAAAATGAGATGTATTTATATTCAGGGAGAATAAGGTTTATTTTTACCGATAGTCATAAAAAGCGAAACAGAATTATTTACAGGGAGAAAACATAAAGTGAGGTTTTTAAAATGAATAATTCAATCAGGAGAAGAGCCGGAGCCAAAGCAGCTATAGTTATCCTTTCCATATTTATCTTTCTGATTTTGCTTGCTGCGGCTGCTTCGGCTCAGATGCTTGGCGATGTCAACAATGACGGGGTTATAGATATCCGTGACGTTGTCCTCGTCCAAAGGTATATACTGGGCTACCAAACACTAACCGCGGCCCAGCTGACTGCCGCTGACGTTAACGGCGACGGAGTCGTTAATGTGATCGACGCCAACCTGATCATGCAGTTTGTGCAGGGTCATATTCACAGTTTTCCAACCCATCATCTGCATGCCCCGGTATTGATCTCGCCGATTCAAAGCGCTTCGGTTGATGGCTCAATGGTCAGTTTCCAGTGGGGAGCGGTCAGCGGAGCTACCCGTTACCAGCTGGAAATTACCAAGGTTAGTGACGGGACCATCTTCAGAACCGTCAACCTGGGTAACGTTACCTCTACAACCGAGTATGCTTTCGCCAATGACGGCGTAGAGTACCGCTGGCGGGTCAGGGCCGGAAGCAGCGCCACCCAGTGGGGTGCCTGGTCAACTTACCGCACTTTTACCAACGGAGCAGCCTTGCCGGCGCCTACGCTAGGTTATCCTGCCGATAACGCATCGCTTGACAGCACTTCTGTCAGTTTCCAGTGGAGCGCTGTAACCGGCGCAACCCGTTATCAGCTGGAAGCTATCAGAACGAGCGACGGTTTTATCTTTAAGAATGTCGAGCTTGGCAATGTTGTCAATACTACCCAGACCGGCTTCCCCAATGACGGCACCGAATACCGTTGGCGGGTCAGGGCCGGTAATGCGCAGGCCTGGGGTGCCTGGTCACCCTATCGTCATTTAATCAGCGGAAAGACCTTACCGGCGCCGGTATTAACCTCGCCGGCTAACAATACCGCCATATCAGGCACATCGGTGTTGTTCCGCTGGAACGAGGTCAGCGGCGCGACAAAATACCAGCTCGAAGTGCTAAGAGGCTCTGAGAGCATACCCTTCAAAGACGTAACAGTGGGCCAGATAACCATGTCGGAACAGTTCGGTTTCCTGCGCGACGGCACCCAGTACCGCTGGCGCGTCAGGGCCGGCAACAACACCGGCTGGGGCACCTGGTCGGCTTATTTTAACTTTAGCGGCGGCCAGCTGCCTAATGTTCCAACTCTTATATCTCCAATCGGTGATACCTCAGTTTCCGGCAGGCAGGTTACATTTAGCTGGCAGCCGGTTACCGGGGCCACCAATTACGAACTTGAGATTGTAAACACCCGAACCGGCGCATTTGTAACAAAGGCTCCGGTAGGTAATACTACTGCATCATCGCAGCGTGGTTTTGATGATGATGGTTCAGAGTACAGGTGGCGGGTCCGCGCAGCCAGCGCTGAAGGCTGGGGCGCCTGGTCGAACTATGCTACCTTCGTGAACGGAGGAGCTCCCGGAGCGCCGGTATTGACTTTCCCGTTACATAACGAAAAAATATCCAGAACTTGGATTAACTTTGAGTGGAAGCCAGTTGTTGGTGCTGACCGCTACCAGTTGGAAATAACTAAAGAAGGATCGCCTTACCGGACAGTTGTTGTAAACAACATGACAACGTCTTTACAATCTGATTTTGTTGCTGATGGAAGCAGTTACACCTGGAAAGTAAAATCCGGTAATATAAATGGCTGGAGTAGCAATTATTCAGCAACCAGAACTTTCATCGTTGGCACACCTTTTAAAGCGCCAACTCTTATATTGCCTTCAGCTTTTTCTACCCAGCCTGGTCAGGAAATCGAGTTCAGCTGGAGATTAGAAGATGGAGCAACAGTTTATCATCTGGAAGTAGTTGATTATGTTACAGGAGCAGTATTTGCTGACAGGAATAATATTTTGGCAACAAATCTACCAATAAAATTAACAGGCTTTGGCAATGATGCTAAGCAATATAAATGGAGGGTCAGGGCTGGCGAAGCTTTGGCGGGCGGAACACGTTGGGGCACCTGGACAGGTTATTGGCATTTTATCAATGAAACTCCGGCCCGACCAATTGCTGCTCCGACACTATTATCACCTGCTTCTAAAGCAACCGCCACCGGCACTGAGGTCTATTTCAACTGGACTCCAGTCACAGGAGCAATAGGATATAACCTGCAAGTTCTATATGTCAATGGAGGCAATGTAATGCTTAATGATACCAATGTCACAACACTGCCTTCATGGCAAAGTGGCTTCCCCGACAACAATACAGAATTTATGTGGCGGGTTAGAAGTCATGATGGGGCAAACTGGGGCGCCTGGTCATTCTACAGCCACTTTTACAATGGATTCTGGTTTATACCATTTTAATTGTGTGTTGTAATGTGCTTTCTATTTACTAAAGGGAGTTGCGGCGATATGGGGGTGAATTAAGAACAATTGCATACTATTAAAAAAGTCTTACTGTCATGTTGCCGCTTGTGTTTAAAGATAACTGGAACTAAAGAATAAGTATAGTTAACAGACGTTAAGATCGGATTATTAAGTATATTCATTTAACGGAATTAAAGGAGGTTTTATTGATGGCTATAGAAAAAATCAAAAAAACATCAGGGATAAAAATATTATCAGTATTACTATGCGCCCTGCTGTTCCTCTTAATTTCTGCTCAATCTGCATCAGCCAGCATGCTGGGTGATGTAAACAGCGACGGAGTGATCGATGTCAGGGATGTGGTCCTGGTCGAAAAACATGTTCTCTCTGTCCCACCCGGGCTGAATCCAGCCCAGCAGGTTTTAGCTGATGTTAATGGCGACGGGGTAATCAACGTCGCTGATGTCAGCCTGCTGATGCGCTATACGCTGAATTTGATTAGCGAGTTTCCAATCGGTCATCTCCAGGTAATCTCGGTTAAGGCTCTAAACGCAAAAACAATCGGTGTGGAATTCAACAAGGTTCCAAGTGCAACTGAAAAAGTCGCTGTTGCGGTGACAGTCAAGAGCGCTGGCTCGATTGTTGTTCCTACATCTGTAACCTGGGATGGTAAGGTTGCGCATGTCACGCGGACCGTAGATCTTAATTATGCCACAGGAACATATACCGTTGAAGTAGCAGGTATTACACCGGTATTCACCGGAACCGTAACCATTTCTTTGCCGACGGCGACTACGCTTGATATTAAAGCAACTGGCATACCAAACGATACTGCAAAAGCTCCACTAAGAGTTGTCTTGCTCGATCAGTACGGTGAGGAGATGCCTCTTTCACTGGGAGCATTCAACTATACGGCATTCAACCTTACTTTAGGCACTAATGTAACCTCTGATATAGGCTATGACAGCACTGCCAAATTCTACATTAATACTAAGATACCAATGTGGCCGTTTTCACCTGCATTTTATGTTGGCAACCAGGTACAGTTAACGTTTATTCATATCGCTTCTGGATTAAATAAAACAGTGACAATCCCGGTTACTATACCTACGCAGCTTGGTTCGCTTACCATTGGAGATCCAATTCTTCCTCCTGGCGCGACTGTTCTCTTCAAAGACTTTACCAATATTAGGCTACCGATAACTGCCAAAGATCAAAACGGGGAAGAATTGTTCTTGGTTAAGGGTGGAAATGTTTCGGTATTCTCGTCTAACACCTCAATTATTTCTAATGCTGATCTAGATTTTGTTACCGGAACAGACGGCAAGCAGTACCTTAATATAGTTAAGTTTCTCAGTCACGGTGATGTTATTATTACGATTCTGGGAACGCCAGGTGGTGTTGTCACTAACAAGACATTAAGTGTAGTTCAGCCTGTGCCTACTCAAATCGAAGTATTTAGCATGCCACAGACTACCCTTTATAAAGGTGCCCCAGGTGAGAGTACGACTGTTAGATTCAACATCCTGGATCAGTATGGTAATAAAATTACTACGGATCAAGTTGGATATGCTGTGCATATTGCAAAATCATCTGGAGCTAATACTATTTTAACCGCACCGGCACAAGGCTCGTCATATGGCATAGTCAATGCGACAGCCGGGATCACTATCACTGCTGGGAATCCGGCATTACCGGCGTCAGACACAATTACATTCAGGTTACAAAAAGACGGCACTTTCCTTGATGGTGAGTCAATAACATTTAACCTTATTGAAAACCTAAATGCTCTTGATTTTTCTGTAAACAAGGCGATATACACAGCTGGTGAAAATATTCAGTTTACAGTACATGCGCTCTTCGGAGGAATTGTTCACTCGCAATATAATAAATCAGGTTTAGCAAAAATCACTTTAACTAAAGGACTAGACACTGTTTTCTTTAACAGGACCTTGTCCTTTGTCAATGGAATGGCAACTACAAGCGTGCCAGCTACTTTAGCCAATGCAAATTATAATGTTACAGTTGAGTATGGCGGTATTATTGAAACTAAACCTAATCTTCTGACTATCGAGGTTGGTACTCCAAATAAGTATGTATTGACCAAGGCTACCCCTAACTTAGGTATCGCCTTAACAGATATCTATGGTAATGTTGTATTAACCTTCAATGGTGATTATGATTTGAAACTGACGTACCCTGCCGGAGCGGATCCTAAAAATGCTGATGCAGAAGACGTTGACCGGATTACTTTTGGAGCAGGTTTAGGAACAATTGAATTCAACACCTTAGTATCTGGTACTTATAGTGTCCAGGGTGGTGGCTACTCAGGTACGGTAACAATAGTTGTTCCTTAACTTTAAATTACTAATATTTGAATAAAGGTAATTGACGTTATATCGATTGGTTGATTTAAGCAGAGTTATTAAGTGAGAAGCACGCTACAAGCGTGCTTCTCATACCCTCTTTATTAATAAGTTTGTCGCACTAAATTAAAAATGGTTTTATTGAATGTTGTTAATAAATGTGAACTTAACCTTTAATAGACTAACGGGTTAGTATAGATTTATTAGCAACACGAGCATCTGCCCTGGCAATAGGAGTTCCAGGGAAAAAATAGTATTTCGGATGTTTAGCCGATAAACATCCTTGGAAACGCGGCAAAAATTTTTTAAATGTGAAAGAGAGGGATTTATATGCAAACAAAGGCGTGCAGAAATAAAACAAAGAATAATTTTAGTTTACTCTTAACAGCAATATTTGTGGTTTTATTTATCCTAATCATGTCTACAACAGTTTCAGCCCAAACCATCATGGGTGACGTCAACGGCGATGGAAGAGTTGATGTCAAAGACGTTGTCCTCATTCAAAAACATGTTTTGGGTAAAATATCTTTAACAGCGCAGCAGCGTGATGTGGCCGATGTCAATGGTGACGGGCTGATCGACGCCAGGGATGTTACCCTGGTGATGCAGCGATCGATCGGAAAAATTACCACATTCCCACTGCAGGTTACCAAGGTTGATGAAATATTCAAGTCGGTTGCTTATGGAACTCCGCAGGCCAGTATCGGGCTGCCCTCCACTGTTTCCGCGACAATCAGCAACGGCGCTAAGCGGGATATTAGTGTCCAGTGGGAGACAACTTCCACCCCGGCCTATAATCCTAATGTACAGGGCAGTTACGTATTTTACGGTAACCTTATTACTTTGCCCAGTGGCATAACCAACCCCAGTGCCATAAAGGCCAAGGCTACGGTGAATATCTCTTATATGCCCGGCCCACAACCAGGCCCATATCCTCCATATGTAATTCCACTAAGTTCAGTAACAATAAGCGGTACGCCTGTTGTTGGAGGAGCTTTGTCAGTCTCATCAATTGCTCCTGCAGGAGCAACCGCTTCCTATCAGTGGCAGAGCTCACCTACAGGTATTTTAAATACGTTTGTTAATATTCCTCATTACTCAGGCACCTATACGATTGTTTCGGGTGATGCAGGTAAATACTTTAGGGTTGTTGCTACTGGGACTGGCAATTATTACGGTACTGTGGGAAGTAACGTTTTGGGGCCTGTGCCAGGTATAACTGGGGTTACTTTAGGCGATACGAATGTTTCACCTCAAGGTATTGAATTTGTATCTGGTAGATTTACTAGCGGTAGTGTTATTCCAGCTAATACTGCTGTAATGGACGATACACTTAAAGTTGCCGGAATCACTGTATATATTAATTGGAAAGATGGCACTACCAGTTTTGCTGCTACTCATGTATATGATAGCAATATTCTAGCAAAAACAGCTACAGTGGCGATTTACAGGAGTGGGACTGCCGAAGGAACGGTTTACTCTAATGCCGCCACTGCTCTTACAGCAGCAATAAATAAAGTTAAAGATGACGCTGGTTATAATGATATTTTAAAGGGTACAATAGCTTCAGTCATCAATGGTGATTCTGCTAAAATTAATATTACTGACATACCAAATACTATCTCAGCCTCTGCGGCAAATGCATTGAAGTTTGATGTTATTTCACCAAGCAGTTCAGGTTTTTCAGTTTATTATGATGGCAAAAATATAACAGCGCAGGTTAGCGAAGGAGAGACTGATGCAAGACTTCATGTAAACGAAGTTTTAGCAGTAGCCACTACAGCAGTTACAAACGGTGCTTCAGCTTCAGGCTCAATAGTTGTAAATGTTGATGACGGCACCTTGGATGTAGAAGTTCCTGTAAATGTTTTACAGGGAGACACGGCATCAGTCGTAGCAGGTAAGATCTACACTCAGTTGACGGCAAATGCTACAATTACCGCTAAATACAATGTTAGTGTATCTGGTGTAAATGTTATCCTTACACAAAAAGTGGGTAAAGCTGATAACATAGTGGTAACTCTTAAGTAAGATAGTTATCATTATTACACATCACCATATTACTATAATGGTTAAGCATTAAATATCGCCCTGAGAAGCACGCGCAATAGCGCGTGCTTCTTCTTATAAGGGAAGGATAGAAGCGCTCGATTGAAGAATGAAGAAATGTAGACCGTGAAGATATGGAGGGGATAATTTGGCAGGTAAAAAATATTACAATATAAAAGATAGTAACACCCGGAATACTTTAACCTTATTAAGTAGTTTTATCCTGATCGTCATGCTTAGTGTTATAACACTGCTGCTCTTTTTAACCCCTTTTTATCGTGGCCTGTTTTTTACGCACGAACTTTTAATTGCTCAGGCAATAATATTTAGCCTGCTAATCCTCTGGGGTGCTTTCCGCCTGATAATTAAAGAAGGCCGATTATTAGGCAGCCCGTTGGACCTCTGTCTTATCTTGCTAATTATCTCTTATACTGCTTCTTTTTCCGTGGCTGTCAACAAGCGTTCTGCTCTTGAAGAAATTTTAAAGATTGCCGCCTACCTGGTTGTTTACTTGGTTGTTGCTGCTATCTGTCGGTACTGGCCTTTATTGAGAATCCATCAGACGAATACTAATAATGAACAGAATCCGCATTGCCTTTTAACAAATTTCCCAGGAATTTATATTCTTCTACACTTGATGGCGGCAGCAGCATTCATCGTAACGATAGCCAGCCTTGGGGTAGCTGCCGGACATTGGCAGATTGTTGGTGCCTATCATGATGCCGGTTACCGGATAGCCTCGCCGATGGGTTATGCCAATACTGCTGCTGCTTACCTGATGGCTGCTTATTTTTTAACCCTCAGCCTGGCCCCATTGGCTAAAAAAAGTTGGTATAGCTCATTATACATTTTTCCAGCTACAATCATGCTTACAGCAACCATCCTTACTTTTTCAAGGGGTGTCTGGCTGCTTTCCCCCCCACTTCTAATCCTAATGATAATTTTTACTGCCCCAGGCTTTAAATTGCGCAGTTTCCTTTATTTCATTGTAACCTTAATTCCTGCTTTACCGGCTGCTTTCTATGCCGATCCGTTGTTCCGTTCTCTAAATCCGGTTCAGGGCTGGTGGCCGATTATTACAGCAGCTTTGGTTGCTGGCGTCTTAGGTCTACTAGTAGAAACTTTAAAAAACGGCAGAAATAAAGCAAGGATTGTTGCAACCTCTACTTTAGTTATTGGCTTAGTGCTTACCGGTCTGGTTTTTAGTCAGCCACTTGATGGGCTATTGCAACCCGAGAAGTTAAATTCTGTCAAAGCTCAAAGCTTGGAGTTTACTCATATAGAGGAAGCATATTCTGGCAAGGAACAATTAAAAAATGTATTTGGCAGCTTTTTGCCCGAACGTTTCTATAACCGCATCTTTTCAGCCAGTGCAGCAGGAAACTTTGAAGCGCGAATCGAGATGTATCGAGATGCGATTTGCATCATTAAGGATTACCCCCTACTCGGTACAGGAGGTGGAGGCTGGGCGGCACTTTACCAGGGCTATCAAAATCGGGTTTATTATTCGACTGAAGTACATAATCACTTTTTACAGGTTTGGATCGAGGCAGGTATCTTTGGATTTCTGGCTTTTATCGGTATCTGGATTAGTTTAGGGGTGGCTTTTTACTTTAATTGTCTCAAACCCAAGGTATCTGCATCAATCAGGCAAGGCTGGGCTGCTGTCTGTTTACCAGTTGCTGTCCTTGGAGCCCATAGTATAATTGACTGGAATTTTTCACTGGCTGCAATCGGGATTTATTTATTTGTTTTGCTGGGGATAATTAGGAGCATGGATAATCACAGTTGGTTTGGCAAATTATCCTGTAAAGATAAAAAAACCAGAAAAGGTTGGAGTAAAAATATAACTGTTGCTATGGCACTTTTTGTTGGTATTAGTTTGCTTATTTATAACCTTGTTTTGCTAAATGGTTACCTTAGTACTTTGCGGTCGCAACAGAATTTAGCCCGTGGTGATCTGACAGCTGCTGTTGTTGAACTTGGTCAAGCCATTAAATTAGATCCGTTAAGAGCTGACAATTACCATAATCTAGGTATTCTATTTGATGACCAGGCCAGACCTTCAGGGAGTATAACAGAGCTTCAACAACTCGTTTACCTTGCCCAAAAAGCCTACGATCTTGAACCTTACAATCCGCTATACACTTTTCGTTACGGGGAGCTGATGGTCAATTACGTAGATGTGCGGGAGGGCTTGAGTTTAATTGACCGGGTAATTACATTAAGACCCTTAGAGCGGGAGCCATATGTACAGGCTGCGCTTTTTCGCCTGCGTCTGATGGAGTTTTATCTTGAGAATAACAGCACTATGGAAGCCGAAAGATTACTGGCAGGAATTACAATTATAGAACGCGCCATGCAGAAAAAAATAGGTGATACTAAGGCTTTAACCTTTATCCTTGGTCGCGCCAATTACCTGCTTGGCTATTATGAAAAGGCAGCCAACTATTTCCGGCAGATCAGCGAAGGGGAACTTTACTACGAAGAGGCGCAAATCTATTTGGAGGCTATTAATAAATAAAGGATTTATCAATCTACAATAGAATACTATCGCAATTACTTTACTATCTTTAAGAATGGTTATTAATATTTTATTAGCAATTAAATGCGCAGGGGAGTGATCGGCAGCATAATTTTTTTGTTCCCAATTACCATAGCATCATATTTATGCTCGAAAGGAGTAAGTGTTTTGCGTCGAATAACGTTAATACTTCTAGCGATTCTCTTCTCATTATTGTTTTTTTTGGCATCCGGCTGCGGCCAGCAGCAGTCTGCTTCTGTTGAACTTTCAACCCCGCAGGATGGCAGTACAGTAGCTTCGCTGTCACCCACCCTGACCTGGGGAGGACCGGCAGGGGCTCTTTACCGGCTGATGGTGGCAGCAGACGGCAACTTCCAGGATATTGTACTTGATGTTCACAATATCGGTGAGCCCGGGTATGTAGTTCCTTCGGGCACGCTGGAGGAAAACGGTCAGTATCACTGGAAAGTACTGGCGATCAGCAGCAAGGAAGGTTCGGTCTGGTCAACACCCTGGACCTTCTATACTCCCGGTGATGCACCAGCGGGAAGCGGCAATATAAGAGTGAGTGCTTTCCTTGATAACGAACCATGGTCTGGCAGCCTGCGTTACATGATTACCGGGCCATTTTCTGATACGGATAGCTCTGTCCCCTGGGAATTTGCCGATGTGCCGGCCGGCAAATATACCATTACCTATAAGGGCGGAGGTCCGGCAGGGGCAGTAATGACCGGTGTTACCCCGGCTTCCTCGCTTGACTTGGTCGACGGAGAAGAGATTAATTTTGAACTGCGGTTTTACTCAGAATCGACAGCTTCGATTAAAATCAATGCCACCCTTGACGGACAGCCCTGGTCCGGCAATTTAAGATGCGCCATCAAGGGGCCTTACAGCGAAACGGTAACCCTTTTACCGGAAACCCTGCAGAATCTCCCGGCCGGTGAATATACGCTTTCCTACAAGGATGGCGGGCCATCCGGGGCGGTGCTGAAAAATATTTCTCCGGCGGCAGTGCAAACTGTAGCGGCTGGAGGAACCATTACTTATACGCTTAACTTTACAACGGAGAAAACGGCAACGCTGACCATCGGAGCCCAACTCGACGGCTCCAAGTGGTCGGGACCGGTGCAGTACTCGATCAGCGGTCCCGTATCAGGCACCTACGATTCAGTACCGATCGAGTTGAAAAATGCGCCGGCCGGAGAATATACGATTAGTTACAAGTCTGGTGGGCCGTCCGGAGCGACCCTGAAAAACATCAACCCTGCTGAGAAAATAACCTTGAACAGCGGGCGAACCGGCGGTTTCGTCCTCAATTATTCGACAACGCAGCAAACCGGTAAAGTCGAAGTGCGGGCTACTTTAAACGGCCAGCCCTGGTCGGGCCAGGTTGACTTTAAGGTTAGTGGGGCGATGGATGTCGGCGATTTCCAGGTGCCGCGTGTCTATGATCATGCCCCGGTCGGCAAGTATACGGTTTCCTACAAGGGTGGGGGGCCTGAGAATGCCACTTTGTCGGAAATCAGTCCTGCCTCGACCCAGACCCTCGCTCAGGGCAAGACTATTGTTTATACTCTTAACTTTATTGAACGAACCAGTAGCGGCACCATCTACATAAACGCTGTGCTTGACGGGCAGCCCTGGGAGACGGCAATGGGTTCGGGATCAATTAGCTACGCGCTGAGTGGACCATCTTATAACTCGGCCAGCAGCATTCCGCAAACTTTCAGCTCCATGCCTACCGGCTCCTATACCCTTAATTACAATTCGGGCGGGCCTACCGGAGCGGTGCTGACCGGTATATCGCCGTCGCCGACTCAGTCCCTGAAGGCCGGCAGCGCGGTTACCTATACCCTGCATTTTGCTTCACAGCAAAACGGTACCGTTAATGTCAACGCTACGATCAGCGGGGAACCCTGGCAGGGTGAAGTAAGCTACGTGATCCGCGGACCGTACGTGGAATCGGGCAGTAGAGTGCCGCGCAGTTTCGGCAACGCTCCACCCGGCGAATATAGTGTGGGTTATGTCAGCGGCGGGCCGCCGCAATCGCGTTTTGATCGGGTCATTGCCTCTTCAGTAATTTTACAGCCTGGCGGCACGATCAACTTTACAATTGAATTTGAGTTCATTGGTCTGCCTGGGCCGATGCCCGGACCAATCAATGATCCAGATAACCAGGATGATGGTAATATAATGCCCGGAAGTTGAGGCCTCTAAACAGGGCGGCAGTTGGCTGCAGCAAAATGGGATAATTTGTTAACCGGCTGCCGCTCTTAATGAAAGGACTAAAGACAAAGGATAACGATGCCATGAAAAAACAGATAATATTTGTTTTGCTTGCTTTACTGCTGCTGGCCGGCTGCTCGGGCGCTGATACGCCTGGCGGATACGAACAGCTCAGAATTTTAACCGAAGATTACCCGCCCTATAATTTTACGGACAAAAATGGTGAAGTTACCGGGCAAAGCACCGAAATAGTGCAGTTGATCATGCAAGATGTTGGAGTTGAGAGCGCTATCGAACTTATACCTTTAAGCGAGGCTATCGAACTGGCGCAGAAAGGTCCCGGGGTGGCTCTCTATTCCCTTAATCGCACGGCAGAGCGCGAAGAACTGTTTAAGTGGGTCGGACCAGTCGGGTTCTACGAGCAGATCTTTTATGCCCGCAAAGACTCTGGTGCGGTGCTGAACAGTCTGGAGGATGTAAAAGAAGTCGATAAGATTGCTGTTTATACGGGTGATGCCGGGGCGGCTTACTTAACAGATCAAGGCTTTAAAAACCTGGTCGAGAGCCCGACTGACAGCGAAGCCCTGCAAAAACTGGCTGCCGGTGAAGTTGACCTGTGGCTTGGCAACCGGGCTGGTTTTCTAATCACGGCAAACCAGGCCGGGGTGGATCCTGACCTGGTGATCGAAATACCGGCAGTGATCATCCATGCCAATCTCTATATTGCTTTCAGCAAAGATGTGCCAGACGAGGTAGTTCTAGCGTGGCAGCAGGCGCTTGACCGGCTGAAGAGCGAACGTGATCAAGATGACAAGACCCTGATTGAAAAAATTGAAACAAAGTACGGCGATCCGGCCTATATTGAGTCGCTGATCAACTGAAATAAAGCTAACTTGATTTGAACCATTAAATAATATAGGCGGCAACTCTAATAAAGCAGTTGTCGCCTATATTTTGCTGCTATCGGCCGGGGTTAAATAAGCGCCGGTTAGCGCTTAAATATTATTCAATTACAACATTGAAGATCAACGTTGCATCGTCTTCACTGTCTTCTTCCCAGGGCTGCTTGTAGGTCAGTTCAATTTGTGTGTTGCCGGTTTGCAGGGCTTTAAAACGCAGATGATCTGTTCCGCCGACCCCTTCCCGGCCTTCCTCATTTTCATCAGGAATATAAGTGCGGTTAACCAGGGTCAGCATCGACTCATCAAAAACCTCTACCCAGTTAAAACCGGTAGTAATATTGGCTTCAAGAGCTATGACAAACTCCTCATTAACTTTTACAGAGATCGTTTCCGCAGGATTGCTGTAACTTTCAGGCTCGCTTGATCCGCAGCCCGATACTGTAAAAAAGGCAAGCAGTACTAACAGATAGATTATTAATTTGTTACTCATAAGCAGATAGCCCTCCGTTTGAAAATGATTAAGAAAAAATGTAACTGATGGCCAAAATATATCATGCCTCAAAGAAACGCGTCAATGAGAAATATAGATTAGCCAAACATAAGGATGCAATTTTCTCATCTTACCAGAGGCGAAGTAAAAGCTTCCTTAGCAGGTTTTAACAGGCAAGCGTCGAATAAAATTCTAAACTAGACCCAAGAGTTTACAGAATGCGGGGAGAATAAATGTGGGATTCTAAACTGTTTAAAGCTGGTGTAGCCATTCTTTTGTTTTTATTGATTATCCTTGTGGGCAGCCAGACTGCTTTTATTTTTCGCCCGCTGATTATTGCCGTTGAGGTTTTCTTTTATTCATTTTTAATCTCAGGTGCTCTCTACTATGTGCTGATACCGCTGGTCGACTGGCTTTCAAATCACAAAATCCCCAGATCTATAGCCGTACTGATCTCTTACCTCGTTTTCGCAGCGGTCATAACTGGTTTAATAGCCCTAATTGGCCCGAGCTTGCAGCAGGAATTCACCGCACTCTTAATAACATTGCCCGATAAAGTTGACCAGCTGTTGGCTGTTTTCGAGTCGCTTAAAGAAATACCCCTTTTCAGGCAGCTATTTGATCTTGATGCCTTAAGTATTGAGCATCTTTCAGAATTGATTCCCAATGCCATTAATAATTCTTTGACTTACGCGCTGAACAGCATTACCCTGATCTTAAATTTCATTACCGGACTATTTATAACAATTTTGGTGATCCCTTTCCTGCTTTATTATATGCTGGCTGAAAGCGGACGGGGTACAGTTCCCAAGGTTGTGGGTAAACTTACGCCTCGTCCATATGTTGAAAGGACACTGCGTTCTTTGGTTGAAATCAATAACCAACTGGCTTCCTACGTTCAGGGACTTGGTCTGGTTTGTATCCTGATCGGGATTCTGGCCTATATCGGGTTTTTAATCATTGGCCTTGAGTTTGCTCTTGTGTTAGCTGTTTTTGTGCTGATTACCAATGTGGTGCCAATTTTAGGTCCTTTTATCGGCGCTGTACCGGCGGTATTGATCGCTGCTATCGATTCACCGTTAATGATTTTGAAAGTAATTATTGTGATCGTTATCGTACAACAGCTTGATGCAATGGTAATCCGGCCGCAGGTGGTCGGCCGTAAACTGGCTATCAGTCCCCTGGCGATTATCCTGGTTGTGCTTCTAGCCGGCCGTCTTGGAGGTTTGCTCGGTATTATTTTGGCTGTACCAATTTTCACTGTAATAAAAATTGTGGCTACTCAGGCCTATGAAACAATCCAGGGTATTTATGAAACAGCTGAACGACAAGGATAATTATTTTGGTATAATGCGTTGAACATGCTGCAGGGAGGTTTTTCACTTGTTCAAAAAAGTACTGGTTGCCATCGACCTGTCAGGTCCTTCTATGGAGCTGATGAATGCGACAGATGATTTGAAAAAGTTAGGCCTGGAAGAACTGCTGGTAGTTCATGTAATCCGCCGTGAAAAAGTGGGTATTGGAATCAGCGAACACCGGAAGCGTTTTCTGGAGAGGATTGAAGAGAAGAAGGCCGAGCTTGAAAAAGAAGGGATCCGGGTTACTATCAAACAACCGGTGGGTAACCCTACGGAAGAAATCATCAGCCTCACCAGTGAAGAGCATGTTGATCTGATCATGATCGGTTCCTTCGGAGAAGGGGGCCTTGTTCGCAAACTGTTCCTCGGCAGTACGGTTGCCGATGTGATCCGTGGCACCAAGGTGCCGATCCTGGTTGAAAAATACCTGCGTCAGGAAGGCAACTTCAGCCGCATCCCCATCTTCAACGATGGTCAACCGGCGACAGCGGTGCTCGCTACTGATTTTTCCCGGGGCTCGCTGCGGATTCTCGACAACTTTCTCGATCATCCCGGTATATTTAACAAATTAATCCTCTACAACGTTGTCGACGAAGGCTTTACCAGGGAACAGCTTCAGGAAAATACTGAAAAAGCCTATGTGAAGCTCGATGACTGGAAAAAAGAATTTGAGCACCGGGGTTTTGAGGTAGAAACCCGGGTGGTGGTCGGTATTGCTTCGGAGGTTCTGATCGAGGCTGCCAAAAGCCCCGAGGTTTCACTCCTGGCTATCTCCAGGAAAGGCAGGAGCATGGTTGATGAACTGGTAATCGGCAGCAATGCCGACCAGATTGTGAGGCAGTCGGCAAAACCGGTTTTAATCGTCCGGTAATTATTTTCATAGCAATTATCACCTTACAGGAATATAATTTTGTTGAAGTCTGATGGCTTAGAAAGGGTGGTAAAGAGTGGACGAGTATAAAAAATGCCCCTATTGCTCAGAACAGATTTTAGCCGATGCTAAGAAGTGCCGCTACTGTCAATCCATGCTGGACGAAGAACCGGTTTCCGGGACAGTTTCGCCACCTTCTTCACCTCCGGGTTTCGAACCGCCTCCCTCTCCGCCTCCGGTTTCGCTAAATGGCGAGACGTTGCAAAAAGAAATAAAAGAACCCGGCAAGAAAAAACGTTGGAAGCTGCCGGTCATTATCGTAACGGCCGTGCTGGCACTGATTATCATTCTGGCCATTATTGCCGTTAACGCCGGGCGTTCAGCGTTGCGTTCCTCCCCGGTTTATACAGAAACTCTTAATTTCCTCTACGCTAACCCGGAAGCGGTCTCCTATCTCGGAGAGCCTATTGAGCTGGGTAGAGGAGTAAATGGATCAATCAGCACCAGCGGGAACACGGGTGAAGCAGACCTGGAGATACCTGTATCGGGTTCGCTCAACAAGGGGACTGTCTATGCCCAGGCCACGCTGGCCGACGGATGGTGGAATTACTCCCTGCTTGATTTGCAGAAGGATGACGGCGGCAGGATTAACCTTCTGGCGGGCTCGGCGGTTGATGTTCCAGAAGGAATGCAGCTCTTTGCCGGCTCCGGCTACGGTTTTTCCTTGCTCTTTCCTGAAGGCTGGAGTTACCAGTTTTTTGGTGATAACGGTGTAATTTTCTTCGGCCCGGAAGGTACGGTCGAGTATGATGTTGAGGTAGTTGTGGAGCTTTACTTAACTGAGCAGGCCGGGGGAGTCTACACCTCAATTGATCAGATTGTAGCTGATCTGAAAGGGTCCATTGAATCCATGTCCGGAGTGATCACTACTGAAGACCGGGGACGCGATCTGATCAGTGGTCTTGAAAGGGAGTATTACGTCTTCAGCGGTAATTTCCTGCGCGATGGCAGCCGCTGGGGAAGCGCCGTAATTACCATTGAGCGCGACGAAAGACTTTTCTATGTCTTTTACTACAATGCGCCGGAAGAAATATACGCTGATTATATTGATCTGGTATTTGATCAGATTCTAAACAGCTTTGAGTTTACGGATGACCTAAACTTGTAAGGAAGAGTCAACGAAAGATTGATTTATGCGCCTGTTCGTTATAATATAGTGTATAGCGAACAGGCGCCTGTAGCTCAGGGGATAGAGCAGCGGACTTCTAATCCGTTAGTCGGGGGTTCAAATCCTCCCAGGCGCACCAGTAAAATAAGGGGTTTTGGAGCGGGCAACCAGTTTCAGGCCCCATTTTTATACCTAAAAAGTGATCCTCCGGCCCACATTGTTAAATGAAACACTCTCTCCCAAAGCCTGATAGAGCATCGAAACCGCTTTAAACCCGGTGCAGTGACCGATTACAAGCTGCCCGACCTGCAGATCACCTAACCACCCTGCCAGCTCTTTAATTCTCTCCGGGCCAGTATCACAGAGGTGCAGCCCGCCGATAATACCAGCGATTCTCTTTTGCTCCATGGTCTTGAAGATTTCACTAATGGTGTTTTCCAGCCCGTTGTGGGTGCAGCCGAGAACTATCACCAGGCCTTCTGGCATGTCAATGACCAGCGCCTGTTCATCGCTGAATGCGTCGGGGATAAACTGATCATTCTCTTTTATATGGCGGGTATGCATCCTGGCATCGTCTGAGGGTTTAATCCGTTCCACAGGGCCGATTGTATAGATATTCTCAGCTATCTTTGTTTTCTTTTCTTCTTTAAGCCTGAACTTAGCGCCCAGGGACTCATATTGTTCTTTTGTTTCCGGCAGGCTGAAACGGCGCGGCTCTTTACCGTCTTCAACCGTATACTTGGGTTTAAAGATCGCCGGGTGAACAAAAACATCAATTTCTCCGGTTAGCTTCAAAACAGCTTCGAGCCCGCCGGTATGATCCTGATGCGCATGACTCAATACGATCGCATCAAGTTCAGCCAGATCAATATTTAAGGCTTTAACATTATTAAGCAAAGTGAATCCGTTCCCCGTATCAAATAAAATCTTTTTACCGCCGGTCTTAATATAAAATGAGCTGCCGTGCTCTCCCAGCAGTCCCTCTGCTTTAGTGTGTTCATCGATAACGCAGTTATTCTCAACCAGGGTGGTTATCTCAATTGCGGCCATGATCATTAGTCTCCTTATTAAAGTAGTAATTAGTTTGAAAACTCCTGATTATATTGTTCTTAATCAGCGGTCAATATCCTCTAATTAATTGCTTGGCATTAAAATTGCTAATATAGAGTAATAGGAAGGTCGCAGTAAAAAGGAGGTGTAGAGATGAAGTATACGGTCAGCGAGCATGAAGTAGAAGGAGTGAAGCGGGAGCCGGCGCGGGTATCGAAGGTTCTGATTTCGGGGCATACGGTTGGAGCGACCCAGATTGCGATGGGTACCAACGTGACCGAAGTAGGCAGCAGGATTCCGGTGCACAGCCACGGAGACTCAGAAGAAGCGATGTTTATCGCCAGTGGCAGAGGCAAGCTGGTAGTTAACGGGGGCGAAGCAGAATACCCTTTAGAAGCGGGCACGGCCATATTTGCCCCCAAAGGCGTCTCGCATGAAATAGTCAATACCGGCGACGAGCCGATCAAAGTGATCTGGGCCTACGCGCCGCCCCTTCCCGAACACCTTAAGTAGTATATAAAAAATCACAAAACGAAAGGAAGTTGAAGTAAAAATGATTTTCCAAAAGACAAGAGATTTAATGGTCAAACTTGGCCTGCCGGCAGGAGACTTAGGCAACCTGCCCGACTCTACGAAAAGATTTGCCGATGGCGCACACTTCAGGATTGAAGTGCCGACCATTAACACCGCCGCAGCGATGGAAGCGCTTTTAGTCAGGGCAGAACAGATTGGCGTAACCATTAACCGCGTTGACGAAACCTACGGCGCATTTCGCCACACCAAAGAAGAGCTCAAAGCCTACATTGACTTGGCCAAGCAGTATAAATGCGAAGTGAACCTCTCCGTCGGTCCCCGGGCCACCTATGACACCAGCGCCACCCGGCTTTCCAGCCAGGGCGTGCGGATTTCGTACCGTCTAAGAGGGATGGAGCAGGTCGTAAGAGCGGTTGAAGACGTCTTCAGGATTGCTGAAATCGGCGGCCTTGGCGTATTAGTCTACGACGAAGGCCTCCTGTGGGTCTTAAACGAACTGCGGAAGATGGGCGAACTGCCCAAGAACATGGTCTTTAAACTGAGCGCTCACGTTGGCCACGGTAACCCGGCCAGCTTCCAGCTGCTTAAAAACTTAGGCGCCGACTCGATCAACCCGGTCCGCGACCTTTCATTAGACATGATTGCCGCCTTAAGGGCTGCAGTAGACACACCGCTCGACGTGCATACCGATAACCCGCCGGCTTCCGGTGGTTTTATCCGGGTTTATGAAGCGCCTGAAATTGTTCGCGTCGGCGCGCCGATCCACTTAAAGACCGGTAACTCGGTTGTAGCCGGTCACGGCCAGCTGACCACCGCCAGCGAAGGAAAACTGATGGCGGAGCAGGCCTCGATTGTTGTGGAAATGTTAGAAAGATATTATCCTGAATACAAGCAGACCAAAGGGGTTGCCCCGGACATGTCCGTCCCCGGTCATTAAGACCGGTTAGAACTCTTAAGGCTGAAGTAAAGTAACAGCAAGCGGTGCGGGGCAGCCGACAGAGAGCTGCACCCGCACCAGTCTAAACAAACAATGCTTAAGCGCAAATTATCCGGTTTTCTGGCGGGTTGTGTGAAGCAGAAATACGACTTTTCAAGCCTGAGTCTTTTTATGGTAGCAGCAGCATCCCTGGTTCAAAAAGTATATATTTCATAACGAAACAAAAATTGCAACTTGAATTACACAACGCAAAATGAAATAGTGAACATTACTGCTTGTATCGTCGGCCTGAGGCAATATAAAGCAGCATAGCTTTGTACAGCATGGAATAGTTGCTGATTGATGCAAACTTCAAGCTAACCGATCAGTATGATAAAGTAAAAGTAGATAGAGGTTTAGATCAGAAGAAATTGGAGGCAAAAATTTTGGTGTTTAAAGTAGATGAATCATTATGTATTGGCTGCGGTATATGTGTGGAAATATGCCCGGAGAGCGCCATTGGCCTGACCAAGGAAGATGTGGCCAGGATCGATCCCGAAAAATGCGCTTCTTGCGGCGCCTGTGCGGATATTTGCCCGCAGGAAGCCATTGAAGAGCTGGAAGCCGAGTAAGAGACAAAAGAGTATGTTATCTGCCTGATATTAATATTATGCATGATTATTGCCCGTAAGGTTAAGTAATCTCAATGCGGTGAAGGAGGAAGATTTTAATGGAAAACCTTGGTACAAAAGAGATGCGCGAAATGGCCTGGGATATCATTTATAATCGGCGCAGTGTTAGAAAGTTTACCGATGAGCCGGTGTCAGAAGAAGATTTAAAGCTCATCCTTGAAGCCGGGCGCTGGGCTCCCTCAGGAGAAGATGCACAGCCCTGGAGGTTCATAGTGGTTCGCGATAATGAAAGAAGAAAAATTTTAGGAAAAATATCCGCCCAGGGCAGTGGCAGGCGCTTTTCCGGTGAATTCATTACAAAAAGCCTGCACAACAGGTTTGCCGGGCTTGAAGATGAAGAAAAGAAGAAAGCAATCTTTAAAAAGTTGACCAGCGGTGATGTCTCGGCTTTTACCGGTGAAGCGCCGGTCGTTATCGCTGTCATCGGGAAGAAAGATGTCTGGGATCTTCCCTTTGATACCTCAGCAGCAATCGAAAACATTCTATTAATGACTACTGCACTAGGCCTCGGAGCGTGCTGGGTTATCGCTCCCTGTATCGATATCCGCGATGAACTGAAGTTAAAGGAAATCCTTGATGTACCCGAAGACTACAAGGTGATCAGCCTGATCCCCCTCGGTCACATGGATCGTTTGCCCCGCCCGAGACCGCGGATTGATCTTAAAGATCTCGCCTTCAGCGAAAAATACGGTAATCCTTTATATAACGAGTAATTAATATGTTTAAGGAGGGTCATTATGAACAGCGATAAGTATTTTACTGAAATAGTAAAAGATCTGGAACTTGCTTTTTGGGATGAAAGAGGTCGCGGCGCCCGTTACCGGACCACCCTGGTTGGCGTGAATTTCTTTAAGGAAAAATACGGTGATCAGCTGAAAGATAAAAGCTGGAGCAAAACTGTCGATAAGGTCATTGATGCCCTGGTCAAAGAAGGGATTATCGGCAGCGCAACTTACGACGGCAAGGGCAACGTTCTGGTTTTGGAGTTTAAAGATTGTGCGCACCTGACGATCGAGAAAGCTCTGGCCGAAAAGGGTATCCCGCCTTACACCTGTCCCTGCGCCAATGCGGTCATGCACTACATTGATTCACTGATCGGAGCAAACAGCGAGCTTGTTTCCGTGGAGATCGAGGATAACAAGTGCGTGGTGACCCTTGGTATTGTGGGTTCGACTTTAGAGGAGGTGTAGCATGGCCGGAACATCAAAAGTAGCTAGCATGAAAGAAGCGGTAGATTTAATACCAAACGGCGCGCATTTGGCGCTGAGCGGTTTTGCCATAACCCGCAGCCCTGTCGCTTTTGTCCATGAAATGATCAGGCAGGGGAAAAAAGACTTAACCCTTTCCCAGTGTATCGGCGCTTTTGAAACCGATCTCTTGGTCGGGGCAGGAGCGGTAAAGTGTCTTAATTACGGCGGCGGCTCCCTGGATCGACCGGGACCCCTGTTTAACGTGAACAGGGCCATTGAACAGCGCTCGGTTGAAGTAAATGAATACAGCAACCTGGCCCTCTGCATGCGCTTTCTGGCCGGTTCGCTGGGGATTCCCTATATCCCTTCGCAGACCATTCTCGGTTCGGATATTCTGAAGAACCTGCTTGCTAATAAGGGCGACGAAATCAAAACGGGTGAATGCCCTTTCACCGGCACTAAAGTAGTAATGCTTAAAGCCTTGCAGCCTGATTACGCGGTTGTCCATGTGCCAAAAGCAGATAAAAGGGGCAATGCGATTATTTATGGTCCCCGGTGGGATCAGGAAGCAGCAATGGCGTCTGACAAGATCATTATTATTACCGATGAACTGATATCAGATGAGCTAACACCCTATTGCGCCCAGGAAGTGGTTATCCCTTCCCCCCGGGTTAAAATGGTTGTTGTTCAGCCTTACGGTGCACATCCAACATCTGTTTACGAAAAATACGATTATGATCGCGCTCATATCGAGGAATATGTTTCCTACGCCTCCACTCCGGAAGGCATGAAAGAATATCTCGATAAGTACGTATACAGCGTAAAGAATTTTGACGAATACCTTGAGCTGATTGGCGGTTTAAAACGGATAACAGAACTGGCTGCCGATTCGCTGAAGAAGTACTAGGAGGATGTGCCCAGTGAAAAATGACTATTATTCCATGCGAGAGCTGATGGCCGTAGCCGGATCGAGAGAGCTGCAGGATAACCAAAACGTCCTGGTAGGCCTGGGGCTGCCGCAGGTTGCCTCAATATTGGCGCAGATGACTCATGCCCCCAACCTGACGATGATTCTTGAAATCGGGGTTATCGATCCGGAGCCAAAAGAACCGTCTGTCGGTATTGCCGATCCGCGGATCTGGTACAAGTCAAGATACTTTACCAATACGATGGGAACCATGGGTGGTTTCCTGCACCGCGGCCTGGTTGACGTCGGTTTTATCGGCGGCCTGGAGATTGACAAGTACGGCAACCTTAACTCGACCATGATTGACCGTCCTGATGGAGGATTTCGCCATTTTACGGGCAGCGGCGGAGCCAATGATATCGCTTCGTTATCGAAAAAGATCCTGGTGATTATGCCCCATGAAAAACGGAAATTCCCGGAAAAAGTTTCCTACAACACCTCCAGCGGTTTTCTTGGTGGCGGAACTACTCGCGCTGATGCCGGTCTGATAGGCGGGGGACCTTCAAAAATCATTACCGACAAAGCGATCTTGGGGTTTGACGAAGAGACCAAGGGTATGAAACTGCTGTCGGTCCATCCGGGAGTAAAGATTGAAGATGTAGTGGAGCATACAGGCTTTGAGCTGATCATTGATCGGGTTGAGGAGACACTGCCGCCCACTGGAGAACAAATTGAACTGTTAAGAGAAGTTATTGATCCCGCAAGGATCTATATTAAGTAAAGGCAGCTATTTTACAGAAGAATAATAAGCTTCAATAAGCGATAGAAAGTTGGTGTTCTTCGTGAGCGAAGAGCTATTGCTCAGGGAAGAAGAACTGAGGAGTTATTGCCGGGCTGTCCTGGATAAGACCACCCTCAGTAAAGAAGATGCGGATATTCTGATCGATACAACGGTTAAAGCGGACTTAAGAGGAGTTTCCTCGCACGGTATTTCCAGGCTGGATCATTATGTCGAAAGAATGAACCGGGGATTGATCAATCCCAACCCGGCCCTGAAAATAGAGCAGAAAGCGGACAGCGTGCTTTTAGTCGACGCCGACAACGGTTTGGGTCAGGTTGTAGCTTACAAGGCAATGACCCTGGCCATTGAAAAAGCTAAAGATAAAGGGCTCTGCGGCGTGGGAGTCAGAAATACTAATCACATCGGCATTGCCGGCTACTATCCGGAGATGGCGGCAGCTGAAAAAATGCTGGGTTTTATTTCTGCCAATACCAATCCGGCGATGGCTCCCTTTGGTGGAGTGGAGGCGCTCTTCGGCACCAATCCCTTCGCTGTTGCGGTACCGGCCAAAGAGCGGCCAATCCTGCTTGATATGGCTACAACCAATGTGGCTCGCGGTAAAATCAGGATTTACGATAAGCAGAAGCAGCCGATTCCGATCGGCTGGGCTAAAGATGCGGAAGGTAAAGATACTACTGATCCGGCTAAAGCCCTTCTGGGAACTCTTTCCCCGGTCGGCGGCCCCAAAGGTTACGGCATGGCTTTAATGATTGACATCATTGCCGGTATAATTACCGGGAGCCAAAACTGCGATGGTGTCTGCTCCCTTGATGATATGAGCAGTTCGCTTTGCTCCGGCAATTTTCTGCTGGCTTTTAAAATTGAGAGCATGATTGATTACGAAATCTATCTTGATCGAGTTGAAGAGCTTAAATGGAAGATTAAAAACAGTCCCAAAGCGGAGGGCATTACAGAGCTTTTTCTGGCCGGGGAAATTGAATATCTTAATGAAGAAAAGAACAGGCGGGAAGGGGTAAAGGTTTCCCGCGAAACTTGGGATAAAGTAAAAAGTATTACCGGTTAAGAAAAAGAAATACAACGACAGGAGTTGGTCCTTTTGAACCAGGTTGTAAGGGTTAATCTAAAAGATGGATCCATTAGGAAAGATGAACTGAAAAAAGCCTATTTGCATAAAGGTGGCCGGGCTTTAACCTCAGCGATTCTTTATGATGAGGTTGATCCGGTTTGTGATCCGATCGGTGAAGACAACAAGCTGATTTTTGCCACCGGACTGCTGACCGGTAGCGGTATCAGCAGCTCGGCACGGCTTTCAGCGGGCGCCAAGAGTCCCCTGACCGGGGGGATCAAGGAAAGTAACAGCGGGGGGATATTCTGTAACCTGCTGGCCCGCTCCGGCATCCGGGCTCTGATCTTTGAGGGGCTGCCGGCCTCGGATGAATTAAAACTTGTGGTCATCGACGGAGAAAACGTTACCTTAAAAGATGCCGGGGAGCTTGAAAATGCCAGTGTGTTTAAGACCTTCCAGGCTCTTCAGAAAACCTATGGCAATAAAGCTGGTGTGATTTGCATCGGCCAGGCCGGAGAACAGAAACTTCCGGCTGCGTCAATTATGGCCGTTGACCCCTTTGGCCACGCCCGGGCTATGGCCCGTGGCGGTCTGGGCGCCGTGATGGGTTCAAAGAAGCTTAAAGCGGTTGTCGTAACTGATAATCGCGATCTCAAACCGACTGTGGCTGATGAAGCAAAACTCAAAGAGCAACGCAAGAAATTTAATCAGCTGATGCTTGAAGATCCCAGGCTGGAAAACCGCAAGCAATACGGCACTGCCGCTATTGTCAACGCGGTAAATTCAATGGGGGCTTTGCCCACCTACAATTTCAGACAGGGTAGTTATGATCAGATTGAAAACCTGTCCGGGGAAAAACTCCATGATACAATTGTTGAACGCAAGGGGCAGGGCAAAATTTCCGCTCCCTGCATGCTCGGCTGCCTGATCAGCTGTGGTAATGTTTACACTGATGCCAAAGGCGAGCCGATCGTATCGACACTGCAATATGAAACTATAGTTCTCCTTGGTTCCAACTGCGGTATTGACAATCTTGATGATGTAGCCCTGCTCAATAAACTATGCAATGACTACGGTTTGGACACTATTGAAACCGGAGCTGTTTTAGGTATCTTAATGGATGTCGGCTACCTTGAGTTTGGCGATGCGGCCGGTGCAGCTAAGGTTTTAGATGAGGTTGCCGCGGGCACCCCTCTCGGAAAAATCGTTGGCAGTGGCGCAACAATTACCGGTAAAACATTTGGTACCAGGAGAATACCGGTTGGCCGCAACCAGGCCTTGCCGGCCTATGATCCGCGTGGATTGAAAGGAAACGGGGTTACTTATATAACCTCACCGATGGGTGGCGATCATACTGCGGGTAATGCCCTGGGCGCCAGGGATAAGGTAGATCCGCTGGGAAAAGAAAACCAGGTAGAGCTATCGCTGGCCCTGCAGGTAGATTCTGTTATCGTTGATTTTCTTGGGATGTGCCTCTTTGCCCGGACTCCCGTTTTCGGAGACCTGGATCTGGTTGCTGATCTTGCTAATAGTCTGCACGGGTTGAAACTGAAGAAAGAAGATATTTATGAAATAGCGCGGGAAACTCTGCGCCTTGAAGAGGCCTTTAACCAAAAAGCGGGCTTAACGGAGAGGCGCTTACCTGAATTTTTCTATAAAGAAAAACTGCCTCCGCACAATGCTGTTTTCGATGTTCCCCAGGAGGAGATCGACGGGCTTAAGTTTTAGCCGAATATGTCAGCATTGTGGGGCGAAACAGATGCGTGGTAAGGTCATTATCCATCGCGGCGTCTGCAAAGACGGTCAGCCGGGCAGCTCTGCCGAAAAGCTGAACCTGGATCACTTCCAGGCAGTTAATGTGGCTGATCTAATGCGCTTGCTTGATCTTGATCTTCAAAGTGTCGGGTTGATCATTGTCAATGGCCGAACGGTGTTTGAACCGGAATACAAAGAAATTAATGCTGATGACATAATCGAGTTTTATCCTTTCCTGATGGGAGGGTAAAACTCGATTACTATATTTGCGTTTTAATTAAAAAAATTCCGGGGCTGATCCAGCCTATAGTCTATTTTCTTCAGACGGCGCCACAAGGTCGTGCTGCTGATGCCTAAGATCCTGGCAGCTTCCTGGCGGTTACCGTTTACATTCCTTAAAACTTTTAGAATGGTTTCAGCCTCAATATCCGAAAGCAGCCCTTCGCTTTTTTGATCTGCAAACAGATCCGGTTCACTTTCTCCATTCTGATGAATATTTTTTTGTTCATCAATAGTCCCGTAATCATCAGGCGCAAAATGATCTTCTCTCCTGCCGGCAGCAGCTTTCAGCTGATCAGATAATTCTCCTTCCAAAGCCTGGGTAACATCGAAAACGGAAATCTGTGAATCATCTTCAGCGATGACCATCAAGCGTTGAATGATATTTTCCAGTTGACGGACATTGCCCGGCCAATTATACTGTTGAAGCATTTTAACCGCTTCCGGTTCAACCGTAGTTTCCCGGTTGACAGCCGACGGGTACATGCTGAGAAAATGGCTGATTAAAAGCGGAATGTCTTCTCTTCTCTCACGCAGCGGCGGGATATTAAGATTAAGGACATTTAAGCGGTAATAAAGATCTTCGCGGAAACCACCCTGGTTAACTAACTCTTTCAAACGGCGGTTTGATGCGGATATGATCCTGACATCGACCGGGATAATTTTGCTGTCACCGATCCGGCGGATTTCTTTCTCCTGCAATACCCGTAAGAAGAGAATCTGCAGCCGTCCTGAAATTTCACCTACTTCATCAAGAAAAATAGTTCCGCCATGGGCCTGCTCAAATAAACCGGCTCGCCCGCCTTTGGCTGCTCCGGTAAACGCTCCTTCTGAATAACCAAACAGTTCAGCCTCCAGCAGGCTTTCAGGCAGTGAAGCGCAGTTAATGGTCACGAAGGGCCCTTTACTCCTCCGGCTGACACTGTGAATGCTGTGCGCGAAAATTTCTTTACCACTGCCGGTTTCAGCAGTAATCAGGATCGTATAATCGGTAGCGGCAAATTTTTTAGCCCGCTCGACGGCGCTTTTCATGCCGGGGTTTTTGCCGATGATATTTTGAAATTTATATTTTGGTATTAATCCCTGGCGGGATAACTTGCGGCGTACCTGTTGTTCAAGCTGTTGCAGGTAGGTTACGTCCTGAAAAGTTGAGACCGCTCCGACAATCTGATTGTCGACATAGATCGGGGTGCTGTTGGTTACAACGGTAATGCCACCCATCTCTTCCACCACCCCAAGTTCAGGTTTGCCTTTTTCCGCAACCCTGCTGATTTGGGGCATGGCTATAGCACCGGTCACCTCTTTGCCCAGGATGTTTTTTTCATCTGCCCGCATCATCGTTTGTGCCGCTTTGTTAAAAACAGTAATTTTATTGTTGACATCGATCGATATGACTCCGTCAGAAATGTGATCCAAAATAGCCTTGAACATATTGGCCCGCTCTTTTTCCGCCCGCGTGGCGTTGATGATTTTTTGTGCTTCCTCCAGGGCTTGCATGATATTCTCTTCGTTTGATTTCAACGCCACTGAAGCACAGCCCATATCAGCCGCAGTCCTTGCCACAGTGCTGCCGCCGATAAAAACAAGGTTTTCGCATTTTTCCCGGTTAAATATCTGGCGCATTACATCCAGGATTTCATCGTCATTATTTACTTTGCGGGCAATGATCTTAATGCTGGTCAGTTCTTCCAGGTGTTTTTCAATCTTCTTCAGCGACTGGAAGACATTTTTATAACCAATCATTGCCACGGTACTGCCGTATGCTTTGGCTTTAGACAGGCTGAAGAGCAGATTCTGATAGCTGATGCCGATATCGACTACCGGAATCCCGAGGTTGGCATTTTCAATTAAGGAAAATGTCCCTCCACGGGATATGATAATATCTACGCCTTTTTTTACCTGCTCCCTGGCAATTTCCACACCCTGGAAAGCCGGTCCGACAAAAATCGAAATTTGACTTTCAGTTTTCATGTTTTCGGTAACGGAGCGGCAGAGCTCTGACAATTCTTTATCAGGAGCGATTATTGCAATTCTTGACAAGTCTTTGCCCTCCTTTTAATGCGGATTAAATTAAGCTGCTGGCTATATTAGCATCGATTTTTATTTGGTCTGCAGTGCTTGGAATGTTATATTTCGAGTAAAGACTGGCAGTAATAATTATTTAGGCCAGCGGTACCGTTCGATCTGTTTAATCATAGCATATATTTAAGTTTTTAACACTGTTCAGCAATCAACGCAGTAAAAATAGCAAGTTGGTTTTCTGTCAAGTGGCATGATAATTGCTAATATAGAGTAATAGGAAGGTCGCAGTAAAAAGGAGGTGTAGAGATGA
>CAYTER010000018.1:0-1299 GCA_964436815.1 uncultured Syntrophomonadaceae bacterium | reverse complement strand
TAACAGCAAGCGGTGCGGGGCAGCCGACAGAGAGCTGCACCCGCACCAGTCTAAAAAGATAGGAGGTATGACAATGTCGATAGACTGGAAATTCCCCCCGAGCCCGGGCCACATGGACAAAGCATCGGGTATTTACCTGCAGAATATGACCGGCAAAGAAGTTGAAGAAAGACTTAAAGTAAACGACATCCTGCTGGTTCCGATCGGCAGCACCGAAAACCACGGCCGTGGGCAGTGTTCTGGCGAAGACACCTTTTTGGTTACCAGGATGGCGGAAGCAGTTGCCCAGGAAAGGGGTTGTACCGTAGCCCAGCCAATCTGGTACGGCTCGCACCCCTGGCACCATTTAGGAATGCCCGGAACAGTGGTTATTCCGGAAGATACTTTTGTGGCCTACATCAGGGCAATGATTGCCGGTTTTTGGAACAGCGGTTTCAGGAAGCAGATTTTCTTAAACGGCCATGGCCAGGAGTATGTTATCCCTACAGCGCTGCACCAGTTTGCCAAAACCTACCAGGTGCCCTGCGTTTTGAGTTTTGTTAACTGGCCGACCGTTATTAAGGATCACTTGAAAGACAAGGCTCACGGCGGTCCCTTCGAAACCATGTTCAGGCATGCCGACGAAGCGGAAGCTTCTTATTCGCTGGCGCTTTTCCCCGAAATGAACAAAATGGAATACATGGAAGACCATATCCCGAAAGAGGGTTTTGCGTCAGAATATGTCGATAAGGGCGGAGACGTTTATCAGCACCCGATTCCCGGCCACTGCCAGGTTGGTTTAGGCGGCGGTTTGGAAGCGATCACCTGCCCCGAAGGTGTAATCGGCCAGCCGACCCTGGCCTCGGCCGATAAAGCTACGGCGGGCCTGACCGAGCTCTTAAACTTCCTGGTCAAACTGCATGACGATATTTTGACCAACTACCCGCCGGGTAAACTGCCGGCAGCAGACAAGATGACCCAGAGACCGCAGGAAGATATCGACCAACTGCTGAAGGGACCGCTTAACGGCGGCAAACATATCTATACATTCCAGTACCCACCGTAAAATATGAGAAAGCTCCATGAACCGTAATAGCGGATGTTGCATATTGGAAGTAACCATTACAACATGAAATACGCATAGCAAAACGAAATCTTTTATTCGGGCTCAGCGGTCCATTCGTAACTTGGATGGACCGGCTGAGCACTATTTGACTAACTTGCGATTAAAAAATTCAGATCAGAGTATTTAATAACTAATACATGGAGGTGTCTGATTTGCGGGAACTTGCCGCGTCTGTCATTAGTGAACAGGTGGCC
>CAYTER010000017.1:0-40944 GCA_964436815.1 uncultured Syntrophomonadaceae bacterium | reverse complement strand
CTGACCCTTATTCTTTTCTGAACCGGCTTTGTTTCAGCAGGATTAACTTCAAAAAAAGAGAAACATAAATCAATTTCAAAAGCGTCTATCCTCACCTGCAGACGGGAGAAAAATGATGACAGCAAAGGTTATCCTTAACCCTTATTCAAACCGCTGGAATGCCAAGAAAAGATGGCCTGAAGCAGAGGCAGCCTTAAATGATGCCGGAGTTGATTTTTCTCTGTCCGTATCAGAGGTGCGCGGTCAACCGGTAACACTGGCCAGGGAAGCTGCCCTTGCCGGCTTTTCACCAATTATCGCTGCCGGCGGAGATGGAACGATCGGTGAAGTGGTTAACGGAATCGCCCAGGCTAAAGGAGAGAAACATTTGGGGGTTATTGGCGTTATCCCACTGGGAACGGCCAACGATTTTGCCAGTAACCTCAACATGCCCCTTGATCTAAACGCCTCAGCCAAAGTAATCGCCGCTAATAAAACCCGAACTATTGATGTTTGCAAGGCAGGCGATGTATATTTTGTAAATAACTCAGCGATGGGTTTGGAACCATATATCACTACCCTGGAAAAAAAGATGACTTTTTTGAAAGGAATTCCACGCTATCTGGTGGCTGCGCTCAAGGGCATTATCCAAAACCCGAGCTGGCAGGCAAAGATTGATTGGGACGATGGGAGTTACGAAGGACCATTGACTTTGATCTCCGTCGGCAATGCACCGCGAACCGGAGGACTCTTCTTCATGGCGCCGCATGCCGATCCGGCTGACGGTAAACTTACCGCTGTTCTGGCCTATAAAAAATCAGCCCTCAGCCTGCTTGCTCTCTTGCCCAAAGCGATGACCCCTGCAGGGACTTTTGTTCTGGCTGAAGGCGTGCAGGAGATTAATACAACTAAAATTACAGTCAATCTAAAGAGAACTTCACCAGCCCATGCAGACGGTGAACTATTCCCGGCGGAAATTGATTATCTTCAATACGGAATACTGCCTGACTTGATCGATGTGCTGGTTCCTTAAACTGATCAGTTACGTAAACTTTGAATCGGAGCCGGTATGCGCCCACCGCGGTTGACAAACTCCGCCGCCGAAAACCGGTTTACCGCCATCACCGGGGCCCGACCGAGCAAACCGCCGAATTCAACCCGGTCACCGACTTTTTTCCCGGCTGCCGGAATAATTCTGACCGCTGTTGTCTTGTTGTTAAAAACCCCGATCGCCGCTTCATCGGCAATAATCGCCGCAATCGTTTCCACCGGGGTATCACCGGGAATGGCGATCATGTCTAGCCCCACCGAACAGACAGCAGTCATTGCTTCAAGTTTTTCTATAGTGAGGGCCCCGTCATCGACGGCAGCGATCATCCCCGCATCCTCACTTACCGGAATAAATGCCCCGGAAAGACCACCCACGTAAGATGAAGCCATCGCCCCGCCCTTTTTCACCGCGTCATTAAGCAGGGCCAGGGCTGCCGTCGAACCTGGAGCACCGCAGCGCTCGAGCCCCATCTCCTGTAAAATTTCGGCCACACTGTCCCCGACAGCAGGAGTCGGAGCAAGTGAAAGATCAACGATACCAAAGGGCACGCCCAGCTTGCGGGCCGCCGCGCGCCCCACCAGTTCGCCCATCCGCGTAATTTTAAAAGCCATTTTTTTAATTGTTTCCGAAAGCTCTCCCAGGTCAGCCTCACCAACCCGACTGATAGCGCTTCTGACTACTCCCGGACCGCTGACACCGGTATTGATTACACAATCCGGTTCGCCCACGCCATGAAAAGCCCCGGCCATGAAGGGATTATCTTCCGGAACATTGGCAAAAACCACTAGCTTGGCACAGCCGATACTGTCGCGCTCAGCAGTCAGTCTGGCTGTCTCTTTGATGACCCCGCTGGTCAGAAGGATAGCATCCATATTAATCCCGGCCCGGGAGGTAGCCACATTAACCGAAGCACAGACCCTCCCGGTGGAGCTTAAGGCCAGCGGGATCGATTCAATCAGCCGGCGATCCCCGCCGGTAAAACCCTTGTGCACCAGGGCGGAAAAACCGCCAATAAAATTTACGCCTACCGCTTCCGCCGCCCGGTCAAGCGCTTCGGCATAGCAGAGATAATTATCAATTGAACTGGCTTCGGCCACCAGGGCAATCGGGGTAACTGAAATACGTTTGTTGACAATCGGCAAGCCGTATTCCCGGGCAATTTCCTCACCGGTTGAAACCAGGGGTCCGGCCAGGCGGGTAATCTTTTCATAAATCTTGCGGCAGGCCGACCGGTGATCGGCATCACTGCAGTCGCGTAAACTGATCCCCATGGTAATCGTCCTGATGTCAAGATTTTCTTCCTGGACCATCTTGATCGTTTCAAGGATTTCCTCGATCGTTAACAAGTTTAATTCCCCCTAGATACGGTGCATGAAATTGAAAATATCTTCATGCTGGGTGTCAATGCGCAGCTTAAGCTCTTCGCCCTTCTTAGCCAGTAGATCTTTCAAGGTAACCAGGTCGATTTTGGCTTCCGCCATGTCGGCTACCAGCACCATCACAAAAAATTCCTGCATAATGGTCTGGCTGATATCGAGGATGTTTACGCCCTGCTCGGCCAGGATCACCGCAACAGCGGCGATTATTCCTACCCGGTCAGGCCCGATTACGGTAATTACGATCCGGTTTCCGCCCTGCATATTTTTTAGCCGGTTCATTATAAGCTCCTTCCCTTCACCCTGTGTAAATTAACGGTTTACTTATACTATTCCACTGATCTAAAGCATGCAAGCTTTAACTTTCTGCATCAAGGGTATAAAGGGTTTTACTCCTGCTCCTGAAAGCGGCGATTGCGGTGCAGCAACAGGTCAACCAATAGGATAAAGAAACTGGCAGCCAACCCTAAGTAAAGCGGGTTGAGACTGAACTTTAAGAGCGTCCCGGCAATGACAATCGATGGACCGAGGGCTACAGCCAGGGTGCCGGCCAGTGGAGAAATCCTGCCGTTAAAAAAAATTACAGCCAGAAGGGGAAAGAATATTGTTGCACCCCGCAGCCCGAGTGAGAGGTAGCTCCAACCCAAAATCAGGGTATTGCTGTCAGATAGCAACACTACTGCCAGGGCAAAAACCATCACCAGGATGATCAGACTCCGGAAAACAATCAGAACCTTCCGGTCAACAGCATCAGGTCTCGCCTTAAGGTAGATGTCCCGGTTTAGCATTGTACTGACCCCTAAAGTCAAGCCGGCCCCGGTGCCGATTGAAGCCAGAAGCAGTGTCGCCAGGACAATTCCGGCAAACCAGTCTGGCAGATAATATAAAACGAAGAGCGGCAGAGCCTGGGCCGGATTGATATCGGGATAATGCATACGCATGAAAAGCCCGACCAAGATACCGCCGATCCCGATCAGCGGAGCCAGAAAAGCACTGAGCAGCGCTCCACCCCTGGCAGCCCGAATGTCACGACTGCAAAAAATACCCTGAAAATAGATCTGGCTCGATAAAACTCCGACTATTAATGCGAAAGCCGACGCGAGGTCAGTGTTGACGCCCCGGCCAAAAAGACTAAACCAGGGAAAGGAAGGGAAAAAGTCTTTTATTCCGGCGCTACCGCCCGTAAGAGTATACGCAACGGCACCGGAGGCGATCATACAGGCACAGGTCAGCAGAATCTTCGTTAAACCCATTAAACCGGTTCCCCAGGCTCCCCCGAAGACCACATAGACGACCGTCAGGATCACGGTCAGCACTGCAGCCAGATGCAATTCAACGGCAAACATAGAGGTCAGGAGGGCCATGGCAGAAAATATCTGCGGAACAATATTGATAAACATCCCAATAGAAACAAAGATAACGGCCATTACCCCGGCAGCTCTTCCATAGCTTGAAGAGATAAAACGGGGAATAGTCTCGAAGCGGCTATTATACATAGGTTTAACCAGGAACAGGGCAATAAAGAGGCAGCCAATACCGCCGCCTAAGGTAAACCACCAGGCTGATAGTCCATAAAGATAAGCAAGCTGGGCTGTGCCAATTGTTGATGCGCCACCAACAAGGGTTCCCAGAATCGTTCCCATCACCAGCCATGAGCCGGCTTTCCGGCCGCTGACGGAAAAATCCTCGGTATTATGTACTTTTCGCCCGGCGAAAATTCCGATACTGTAAACAGCAACTATGGCAGCTATCAGGCCCGCCAACTGTATTGTATTAAGCTCCATATGGCCATTAAATCCTTTATCACTTACTCAAATGTTACTGCTTTTTTACTGCCGGCAATATCTCATCAAATTCTGCCGCATTACAAAATTGATTCAGTCCAGCTTTATACTCTCCGGGTCAAGCAGTAAAGCCCTGGCCGGCAGCGCTTCCACCCCGGCAATTTTAAGCGGCATTAAAGCCAGAACGTATCGGCCTTCCGGCACACCGGCAAGCTGCAACCCTTCCAGGATCCAGATCCCCTCTTTAAGCAAAGCCCGGTGAGTAGGGTGCCCCGGCTGATCACGTTCAATTCCGAGGGCATCGATCCCCACTCCGGCTATTTTCCGTTCCGCCAGGAGTTCGGCCCCGGAAGTCTCAAGAAATACGAAAGAAAAAATAAAACCGTTTTCTGCCGAGTTCGCTGTCTTTAAAAGGATCGAACAATCTTTTACAAATAAAGGCTGATCACCATGGTTTGCCGCTTCCACTTCTTTTTGCTCCAGGTGAGCAGCGCTGATCCGGTCGCCCTCAAGGGAGCTGAAATCAAGGACCCGGCAGGAAGTTAGAAAATGCTTGCTGTTCCAATGATCAGAAGGCTCGCCCCCCTGGATTACATGCAGTGGCAAGTCAACATGGGTGCCACTGTGCAAGTCGAAATCAAGTCGCCCCTCGCGCACCGCATCATTTGGAAAGTCACGGCTGATTATAAATCGCGGGCGCTTTTCATCCCGGTTTTTATAAACCGGCATACCCGGTTCAATTGTCGAAGACAGATCATAAAGGATCACGGGCAACTTTCCTCCTGTTTAGTTCCACCACTTGAAACCGGCATCTTCAAGCATCTGGTCAGCTTCTTCCGGCCCCCAGCTGCCCGGATCATAGGCACAAAGCTTATCTGCCTCGAGGGCCTGCCGATCATAGATGCTGTCAATCAGGTTCCAGGCCTTTTCAACTTCTTCCCAGCTGCTGAAGCGAGAAGGATCCCCGGCAAAGGCATCTGCCAATAACCTTTCGTAAGCTTCCGGGGTGTTGATTAAAAAAGCGCAGGGCTGGCAGAAATCCATATCGACCGGGACTATCTCTCCGGTAGTAGCCGGTTTCTTGATGTTAAATTGGAAGACAACCCCTTCGCTGGGCTGGACCTTGAGGGTTAAAACATTCGGGAGAAGTTCATTTTCTGTCTTTATGTCCTCCCCAAGCAGCCAGGGACAAACCGCCGGCGGGTTCTTGAACTGGATCACTATTTTGGCCTGCTTGTCCTGCAGTTTTTTCCCGCTGCGCAGGTAAAAGGGTACGCCCTGCCAGCGTTGGTTGTCAATGGCCAGCTTAAGGGCGGCAAAAGTTTCAGCTTTCGAACCGGGAGCCACATCTTTTTCTGATCTGTAGCCCCGATACTGACCCAAGATTATATTGTGATCAGTCTTTCCCTCCGGCCAAAGGCGGATCGACTCAATCAGCTCTATTTTGCTACGCCTTAAGGTATCCGGAGCAATGTCGGGCGGCGGCTCCATTGCCGCTACCGCCAGCATCTGCATCAAATGGCTCTGGATCATGTCGCGCATTGCTCCAGCCCGGTCATAATAGCGGCCGCGATCGCCGATACCCTCAATTTCAGCAGCGGTTATCTGGACCTGTTCTATGTAGCGGCGGTTCCAGAGCGGTTCAAAAACTGAATTGGCAAAGCGGATCACCAGGATATTTTGCAGCATCTCCTTGCCCAGGTAGTGGTCAACGCGGTAGATATTCTGCTCTTCAAACGCAGCACAAAGAGCCGCATTTAGCTTGCGGGCTGAGCTTAAATCAAAACCAAAGGGTTTTTCGATCAGGATTCGCCGCCAGCCATTTGGGGAAATGGCCAGTTGGTTGCGGCCAAGATGCGCGGCAATCGGTTCGAAAAGCTGGGGTGCGACAGCGAGGTAAAATAGGTAGTTATTTACCTCCGCAGTTGTAGAACGCCTTTCAAGCTCTTGCAATAAGGAGATATAGCTGCTGTCCTTTTCCAGGTCGCAGCTCAGGTAATCGATCTTTTCTGCCAACACCGTCCAACGCTCTTTTTTCCAGCTCCGGGCTGAATATAGCTCAACCGCTTTCGCCAGCTCGTCGCGGTACTGATTACTGCTTTTCTGACTGCGACCGATACCGATTAGACTAAAATTGGCAGGCAGCGCCTCGTTAATGAAAAGATTGTAGATCGCCGGAGCAAGTTTGCGATAGGTCAGGTCACCGGTACCGCCAAAAATCAGCATCGTGCATTTTTGTTCTGGCATTCCCAATACCCTTTCTAATTTGATTTCAGGCTTCTTCCACATCATGGCCGCCAAATTCACGCCGCAGGCCGGCAATCAGGCGGGCTGAGAAAGGATTCTGCTGCTCCGAGCGGTAGCGGGCAAAAAGTGATTGGGTAATCACCGGTGCCGGTACCTGCCGTTCCAAAGCTTCCTCGACCGTCCAAAGCCCGGTTCCTGACGAACCGATTATTCCTTTCAACCTTTCAAGATGCGGGTCGGAGGCAAACAATCTTGCCGTCAGTTCAATTAACCAGCTACGGATCACCGAACCGTTATTCCAGAGTTCGGCAATCGCCCGATAATCAAGTTCATAGGGACCGGCATCCATTAACTCGAAACCCTCGGCAATAGCCTGCAGCATCCCATACTCGATGCCATTGTGAACCATCTTGATATAGTGTCCGGCTCCCGTGGGACCGGCGTGAAGACTACCTTTTTCCACGCAGAGCTTTTTCAATAAAGGGCTGAGGTAGTTATACGTTTCCTCAGTTGAGCCTACCATCATGCAGGCGCCGTTTCGGGCGCCACCGGGACCACCGCTGATCCCGATATCCACATAATCTATCCCCGAGCTTTTAAGTTTATCTGCCCGTCGGATCGAATCGCGGTAATGAGAATTACCCCCGTCAATCAGCAAATCACCCTCTGCCAGCAATGGGGTCAGTTTTTCGATCATCTGGTCAACCGGATCACCGGCAGGCACCATCAGCCAGATCGTCTTCCGGCCGTGGAAAAAACCTGTAAACTGCCCAAGTTCGCTGGTCCCGATTAAACCTTTATCCTCTGCTTCCGTTGCTTTAGCAGCACTGCGGCTGTAAACAAATACTTTTACCCCGCTATCATGCATATTAAGGGCCAGCGGCAACCCCATCTTGCCCAGGCCAACCAGGCCGACTTCCATCATTATAACCACCGCCCATATATATTAGGCAATCATCATTCAATTGTCTAGCTATTGCCATCATCTTACCTTAAATACTGGAGGAGAACAAACAGATTAAATTGCATATAAAAAAAGATCAGGGGAGGCAAACACTTCCCTGATCTCCGAATTGGTTTAACCGGTTTCAGTAATTATTTTGATTCTTTGATCTTGATCGTCCGGCTCTTCAGCTCGTCGATCTTCGGCATCTCGATCCGCAGAATTCCCGCTTTAAAGGTTGCATCAACCTGATCAGCTTTGATCGGCACCGGCAGTTTGAAACTGCGATAGAATTTACCGCCAGTTCTTTCCTGCCACAATAGCTCCCCGTCTACCCCCTGAATCTTAACTTCTCCCTGAATCGAAAGGGTGTCGTTGTTTGCTGTGATCTCAACATCATCAATTTCAACGCCTGGTAAGTTAATCAGGGCAACCAGGGACCCTTCAGTATTGAAGAGGTCTACCTGAGGAAAAGCACCCTGCCCGGTAGAAGGCCAATTGCGAAAAAACGCATCGGCAAAAACCTGATCAATACCGGAACGAATCCGCTCCATTTCTCCACCATTAGTTCTCCTAACCAGATCTCTCATGGTTATACCTCCCATTTATTAGGTTAATTTTAGCACTCTACTCATCTGAGTGCTAATACAATTATGCAACAGCCCCGGCTCCTGATCAAGTCCATATATAGCTTGATATGGCTAATTTTTAATTGCAGAGAATAAATAATAATTATTGTTATTTATTTTCTCATTCTTAATTAATATTACGCAGCTTTACGCCCTTTTTCTCACGAAAAAAGACCATACCCAGGGGTATGATCCCGACTCACGTGTAAAAAGAGAAAAAAGCCGCCTTTATTTTCGCAGGCAGGAGCCGTTTAGACAGACTTACCCAGTTCCTCTGCTTTTATCAGGGCATCTGTGCCTTCAATATCACCTTTTTCCTGCACTTTTGGCACGGCCAATACTCCCCTGTCCGCCCACTTCATATAAGCAACTATTTCCTGGTAGGTGGCGATGATCCCGTCAAATATACGCATTTCCGGATCAGCCCCGCAGACAAAAAGATAACTCTCTTTTATTTTTAACGAACGCTTACGATTATCCCTTAAGTAAGCGTATATCCTATCGATCGCCGCCTTGATCGGCGCCGAGAAAGTGAACCAGTAAAGCGGTGTGCAGAAGACTATGACATCGGCTCCCTCCAGCAGGGGGGAGAGCTGATCAAAATCATCCCTGTAAATGCAGGGTTCATCTTTCGGCCAACATTTTTTACAACCCTTGCAGCCGCCAATCTTTTTAGCAGCTGTTTCAAACTTGATCACGTCATGACCGGCTGTAACTGCCCCATGGATAAAAGCTTTTGCCAGCCGGTCACTGTTGCCGTTTTTCCTGGGGCTGCCGGTTAAGACCAGCACATTTTTCTTCTCCACTAATCTGTCACCTCACCAGATAAACTTCTACTGCCTGGTTTTCCTGATCAGCCAGGCTATATTTTCACCCAGCTCGATCATGGTCTGAATGCCTTCTTGATCGGATTCCACGTCGCCAATATCTCTCCCGATGGCCAGGTTCCAATAGATCGATCCGGGAACCACCATACTGCTGATAAAGAAAAAATTGTTAATGCCCTGGAATACGTTTATTGAACCGGCTCTTCGGGCTACAGTTACTGCCGCCCCAACTTTCCTTCTTAAGAGATTACCGTTTCCCTTGACCACATAGCCTGCCCGGTCAATCAAAGCCTTGGTTTCGGCTGTCATGGCGGCGAAATAAGTAGGCGAACCGATGATGATGCCGTCCGCTTCGAGCATTTTGGCAATACACTCATTGATGATGTCGTCATCAAATACACACTTTTGGTTTTGATTTTCAACACATTTCCGGCAGGCTGTACAGCCCCGCTTAATTTGCCCGGCAATGTTTACAGTTTCGGTCAAGATGCCAGCCTCTTCGATCTTTCCCAATACCTGTTTTAAAAGCAGACTGGTATTGCCATCTTTACGAGGGCTTCCGTTGAAAGCTACAACCTTCATCATGATCAGCTCCTTTATAGCATTGATTCAGCTACATCCCCGGCACGATCCGAAATCTTTCGATGAACTCAGCATTAATATATTCGGTGTTCTTTCTCGTTTCGATTTCAATCCAGTTACCTTCGACTCCGGCTATTCTACCTGCCACTTTCCTTTCAAGCATGGTAGTAATCTGGCAGTTCCGGCCGATATTCCTTTTAAATGCTTCGATTGACACAGCTAACACCCCTTTCCGCCTCATATTCTGGAGGATGGCAATCCGCCGCCTGCGTTTTCGCTGTTGCATGATTACAATCATAACCGTGAATAATGGCATATAGATCGCAACAAATGACCCTGGCTCCATTTTGTTATCCTACCCCTCTGGCCTGATTACCCACAAAATTGGGTAAGAACTTCCAGATATAAATATTCGATTTATTATCTGCCTATACCTGCCGTTTAAAGGGAAGCAAGCTCTCGTGAAGAATTAATGATCTGCAGTTCTCTTTTGCTTCTTTCAAAAATGATCAGGATGTGGAGGGTTATGATCATGACCATAAAAGTTGGCGATACAGCCAAACAATTCACTTTAAAAGATCAGCGGGGGCAAGATGTTGCCTTCCAGGACTACTACGGAAAGAAGATTTTACTGTCTTTTCACCCCTTAGCCTGGACCAGAGTTTGTGCCCAGCAGATGGAATCCCTGGAAAATAAAATAAGTGAATTTGATAAACTCAATACAGTCGCCTTCGGGATCAGTGTAGACTCTGTGCCCTGCAAAAAAGCCTGGGCAAAGAGCTTAAATATTGAAAAGATCCAATTGCTTTGTGATTTTTGGAAACATGGCGAGGTAGCCAAACAGTACGGCATTTTTATTGAAGAAAAAGGCACTTCTGAAAGAGCGAATATCATTATCGATGAAAACCAGAAAGTAACCTTTGTTAAAATATACCCAATCTCAGAACTGCCGGATATCAATGAGATAATCTCTGAGCTTGGCCGCTGACAGCATTTAGGATGATTAAGCCCCCGGAAACCAGGTTTCCGGGGGCATTAATATAAATATTACTGATTATTCTTAATCACATTACTGGCAAATGCAACGGCATTATCTAAATCCGCCTGGTTGGGATGGCCCATTCCGAGGAATAGAAAATTACCCCGGCAGATGAATTCATCAGGCAAAACCTCAATATTATTTTTCTCCAGCGCTTTTCTAACCTTATCCTGTTTCATTCTTTTACTGGCACAGGATGTAACCAATGCTGTTTTTTTAACCATTTTAGGGTCGATATTTTCTACACAACCAACCATTTCCGGATCATTTCCGCCTGCATAGATTCCTCCGACCAGAAACAACAGATCCACATCCTGAAATACCGGTTTGGCCTTTAGATCTTCAACTTCAAGTTGCAGTTCTTTTCCAATCGCCTTGGCAATCTTTTCCGAATGCCCTGTCTTGGTGTAATAAGCTACTTTGCAATTCATATCCTAAGCCTTCCTTATAAAGAATATTATTTTACACCCAAATTATACTCCGAAAACCAGGCAATGTGCACTATAAAAAGGTTTATACCCTCATCATGAGCAATGCAGACAGATAAAACCGTAACTAACTTAAAAAAACACCCCCTTTTCAATTAGGGAGCGCAAAATTACCAGGTAAAATAGATGGAGCGGGTGATGGGAATCGAACCCACGTATCTAGCTTGGAAGGCTAGGGCTCTACCATTGAGCTACACCCGCACGCTACCGGGAGCAAACCGGCAGGATCAACTGCTGTCCAATGCTCCGCTTATATAATATAAACGTTTCTTAAAATCATTGCAAGCGTTTTTACTGTATAATACAGGAACAAAGCCTTTAATTATCGAAATTGACTAAATTAAGCAAAGAAATAGGAGGTTATCTGATGCGGAAAAAATGGCCTTTTATAATACTGATCATATTTTTAGCAATACTACTGATCGGAGCCGGTGTAGTCTGCTGGATCATGCGAGGCGGGCTGCCAAAAACCAGCGGTACAATTACTACCGGAGTTGAATCCCCGGTTGAAGTATACCGCGACGAGTACGGCGTGCCTCACATTATCGCCGAATCAATGGAAGATCTTCTCTTTGCCCAGGGTTATATCCAGGCCCAGGACAGGATGTGGCAGATGGATATGAGCCGTCGCGGTGTGAGCGGCAGGCTCTCTGAAATACTCGGAATAGACTTTCTGGAGACCGACTACTTTACCCATACGGTGGGCTTTATGAGGGCAGCTGAACAGAATTACCGGCTCTTAAGCCCTGAAAGTAAAGTCCTGCTCGATGCATACACAGCAGGAGTCAATGCCTATCTGGAAGATAACATGAAGCGGCTTTCACCGGAGTTCACCCTGCTTGGCTATAAACCTGACCCCTGGACCCCGCTTGACAGCCTGGCGATCGGTGTTTATATGTCCTGGTACCTGGGCGGCAATATGCAGAGTGAGCTTTTCCATGCGGCACTGGTTGAGCAGGTGGGAGTTGACCTGGCAGTGGAACTCTTTCCTGATTACCCTGAGTTCGGGCCGGTGATTGCCCCAACCCTGAATGACCCGGAATTAATTGAGGAAGAAGTTTCCAAACTAATCGATCTGTCTCGAATCGCTGAACTTAACGGCAAAACCCGGTTCGTTCCGGGATTGGGTTCAAATAACTGGGTGATCAGCGGCGAGCTGACTGAAGGACGCGGCGCAATTTTAGCCAACGATATGCATTTAGGCATGGGCCTGCCGTCTATCTGGCACAACAGTCATCTGATTGTCAAAGACGAGATAAATGTAACCGGGGTGGTGTTTCCGGGCGCACCGGGTGTCATTGTTGGCTTTAACGAATATATCGCCTGGGGAGTTACCAACACGGGGCCTGATGTTCAGGACCTTTTCCTGCTGGAACTGAACCCGGAAAACCCCCGCCAGTACCGCTACATGGAAGAATGGGTTGATGCCGAAATTTCTTCCGCTGAGATCAGAGTTAAGGGCGAAGAGGAACCGCTGATCATTGAAATTGCTGAAACCCGCTTTGGGCCGGTAGTCAGCGGCGTGGTTGGCCTGGAAATCCCGATCAGCTTGCGCTGGACAGCCCTGGACGGTACCCGTGAATTTGATGCCATCTTAGGATTGATGAAGGCCAGAAATTGGGAAGAATTCACCACTACTCTTGAAAATTTCATGTCACCAACCCAAAACTTTGTCTATGCCGACCGGGAAGGTAATATCGGTTACAGGGCTAACGGGTTGATCCCAATCCGCCGCAGCGGGGAAGGACTATTGCCCGCAGACGGCCGCAGCGATATCAATGAGTGGATCGGCTACATCCCCTTCGACGAACTGCCGACGGTTTACAACCCGCCGGAAGGAATTATTGTAACCGCCAACCATCGCGTAATCGATGAGGATTACCCCTACTTCATTTCGTACCAGTGGGCTCCACCCTACCGGGCGATGAGTATCTGGACAGAGCTGGAACAGGGCGACGTATTTAGTTTAGAGGACATGATCCGGGGGCAAACAAGCTTTCTTAATACCCAGGCCTTTACTTTACAAAGAGTCCTCGGTGATGCTCTGCTGGCAGCCGATCTGGATCAAACTGAAGCTGAGGCTTTAGCGATCTTTATCGACTGGCTGGGGGACCTTTACGAAACTGCTGATGCCGTGGGTCCAACGATCTATAATGTTTTATATGCCAAGATGCTGGAATTGACCTTCCTGGACGAAATGGGCGAGGAGATGTATGAACGTTTTCTTTTCAACCGCGGCAATACCAATGCCTTCGACCGGATGCTCTTAAGTGGAGATTCAGGCTGGTTTAATAATATCAATACACCGACTGAAGAAGAACGTGATGATATCATCGTTTTGGCCTTTAAAGAGGCAGTATCTTACTTGCGAAGCGAGATGGGTCCGGAACCGGAAAAATGGCACTGGGGTGATTTACACACGATTACTCTTAAGCACAACCTGGGATCAATCGATGCCCTGGCCCGGATCTACAACCGGGGACCTTATCCGGTGGGAGGATCTTTCCACACCCCGGCGAATATGAGCTACCAACTGACTGATCCGTACCTGGTAACCCACTCGGCACCCTGGCGTTACATGGTCAACATGGACAACTACGAAGCCCTTGATATTCTCGCCGGAGGGATTTCAGGACACCCGCTCAGTAAACATTACAACGATCAGACTGATATGTGGCTTGCCGGAGAGTACAAGCAGATGATTTTTAATATCGAAGACGTGAAAAATCTGCCAACCAGACTGGTGTTTGAACCGCAATAACTATAAAGTTGGAGGATAATATGCCTGAAAAGATCGCAATTATTACCGGTGGCGGAGACTGCCCGGGCATCAACGCTTTTATCGCATCGGTCGTCCGCCGGGGCAACAACGAATATGGAGCAGAACTGATCGGCATTCGTAATGCTTTCTCCGGACTGGCAGCGGATGATCCCAAACCATACCTGATGCCGCTTGCTCCGGAAAACATTGTCGGGCTTGAAAACCGTTCAAGCACGATTCTCGAATCATCACGCTTTAATCCTTTTACAGCAGAAAACGAGGCCCTCGGTTATCCGCAGAAGATCCTCAAGAATCTCAAACAACTCGGTTTTACCGGGATTCTCGGTACCGGGGGCAATGACACGCTGCTGTCATCGATGCGTCTTGAAAAGCTTGGATTTCCTACGGTTATGGCTCCAAAGAGCATTGACAATGATGTATCGGGCACTGATGTGATGCTCGGTTACCGGACGGCCATCTTTTTTGGCGCCCAGGCCGCCAGAAGTACCGCCGACTCGGCGCGGGCTCATCGCCGCATTTCGCTGGTCGAGGTAATGGGCCGCCACGCCGGTTGGCTGGCATTGGATATCGGGGTTTCATCCGGAGCCGATCTGATTACAATACCGGAACGCCCTGTTGACCTGACCAAGTTTTGTGCTAAGGTTAAAAAACTTTACGCGGAAAGACATTATGTAAATATTGTTGTAGCCGAGGGCACCAGCATCCCCTATAACGATCCGGTGATTATCAAAGCCAAGCAAGAAAGCGACGTGGTTCGCTCACTATTGGAGGAAACGCCTGAGCTCGATGCTTTCGGGAACCCGAAACTAGGGGGGATCTCACAGATTTTACGCAGGGTACTGCGCCTCGAATTGGGATTGGAGAAGATTGAAGAAGTTCGGACAACCGATCTCGGCTTTACCCTTCGTGGACTGGCTCCGGCAGCAGATGATATTATACTCGGCACCAGGTTCGGAATCAGGGCGGCAGATATATTGCTTGGTGAAAAGCGCTCGGGAGTAATGGTCGGCATCCATGGTCTCGAGATCCAGGAGATCCCTTACGCTGAAGCTTTAAAACCGAAGCGGGTCAACCGCTCCGACCGTGAATTACAGGCATTGGGTGTATTTATATCCTGATCATTTGCAGGATTTAGACGAATCCCGTAGAAATTTTTATCCAGACGATATAAGTATTGTTGTACTATTTCCTCCAAGCCGCAGCAAGATAAGTTACAACTACTTTAGCCTAACTTACCCCCAGGGAGGGTTTATAGATGCCCGTGTATGAGTATATCTGCAAAGATTGCGGGAAAATAATGGAAATAAAGGAAACCCTTGCTGAAAAGGAAAAAGGCAAGAAACACACCTGTCCGCACTGTGGCAGCAAGAAAATGATGCAGTACTTTGGCAACATGCAGGTGATCGCCTCTACCCATTTGCATTAGTGAAGTTATAAGGACCCTGCTCTTAACCCCGCCAGTAATTTCATCAAAAAAAAGTGTTGACTGGAAATATAATTGTATATTACAATTATTGCAGTTACCATCTATAGCCTGGGGAGATTGTGATGAAACTCGAAGATATCCGCCTATTCCGCGACACCTTAAGGCACTTACAGCGTTCACTAGGCTGGCAGGCCAAAAACGATGCCGACTGCTGTGGAATAACTGTAACCCAGTGCCATGCCCTGCTGGAAATCGGCAATAAAAAAGAGCTCTCGCTGGTGGATCTGTCAGGATTGCTCGGCTTGGATTCCAGCACTCTGAGCAGAACAATAGACGCCATGGTTACCGGCAAACTGGTGCAGCGCAACCCCAACGAGGAAGACCGTCGTTATATTACTTTATCGCTTACTGCTAAAGGAAAGGAAATATATAATCGCATCAACCTGACCTTTGATCAATACTACCAGGCAATTTTCAGCAGAATCCCGGCGGATAAACAGCAGCAGGTTCTGGAAAGCGTTCGCCTGCTCACCCGCGCTGTTGTTGAAAGCAAAGAGACATCCTGCTGCGTGGAGGTCACAACTAATGATCAGTAAAAACAGCGATTTGCCGATCTATGAAAGTGAAGCTGTCTCCTGTTGCATAACTTCACAGGAGGAAGCAGAAAAAACTGTCTATCCTTATAATGAAAGCATCCTGGACGGCACAAAGGAGACTGTGATTGGTCAGGTGCAACGTGTTAAAACCGCGTTAACGGCAGCAGATCAATTTGGTTCCGTCAAAGCCCGCTGGGGAGTGGGACGGATGAACTATGCTATTGCTCCGGGGCTTTACTGTGTCGGCAACCCCACCCCGGAGTCCCCGGTGCTGGTTTCCGCCAACTATAAGTTAAGTTTTGACAGCCTGCGCAAAGAACTCAGCAGACAAGATCTCTGGATCCTGGTGATCAACACTAAAGGAATCAATGTCTGGTGTGCAGCGGGCAAAGGGACTTTCGGCACAGCTGAAATTGTGCGCATGGTAAACGAAACGAAACTTTCCAAACTGGTAAGCCACCGGTCACTGATCCTGCCGCAACTCAGCGCACCGGGCGTGGCTGCTCACCTGGTAAAAGCTGAAAGTGGGTTCAGGGTAAAATATGGCCCTGTAAAAGCCTGTGACATACCCGCTTACCTTGAAAACGGGCATAAAGCAGAAAACGATATGCGTCGTACTACCTTTTCCCTGATCGACCGGCTGGTATTAACTCCGGTTGAATTGGTGGCCGTGTTCAAGCCACTGGCCGGCCTGGCTTTGCTGCTCTTTCTACTCAGCTCGGTTGCTTTATTGATTTCAGTCAGGCAATTTGCATTTCCGGCAGCCCTTGGCAGAACAGGTTACACCCTGCTTCCCTTTATCGGCGCAGCCCTGGCCGGTACTGTGCTGGCCCCCGCCTTACTGCCCTATATCCCGGGGCGCGCCCTGGCCTGGAAAGGCTGGATCAGCGGAGCGGTGCTGGCCGCTTTGCTGGTGACCACTTTGTACAGCGGTTCATCCTGGCTTCTGAAAGCCTCTTATCTCCTTGCCATTCCGGCGATTGCGTCATTTCTAAGTCTCAACTTCACCGGTTCCACGACCTATACTTCGCTTTCCGGGGTGGTTAAGGAAATGGGGGTAGCCCTGCCGGTGATCATCATATCAGCTTCAGCCGGGGCTGTAACTCTGGTCCTGTCTTTTTTTGTATAAACTGATCGATGGTGGAGGAATAAATAAATGAAATACCGTTACTTAAAGGATGTCGTCACCTTAAAGTTGGATCAAAGCAAATGTAATGGCTGCGGGCTATGCATTGAAGTTTGTCCCCAGCAGGTTTTTTCACTGGAAAACAGGCTTAGCACGATTACAGACCGCGATGCCTGCATGGAGTGCGGCGCCTGTGCCCGCAACTGTGCTCCGGGTGCGATTTATGTCCGACCGGGTGTAGGCTGTGCTTATGCGTTACTGATGGATAAACTCGGTATCAAGGGTAAATGTTGCGGAGATGTTTGCGGCTGCTCCCTGGAAGGTATCTCTGATTATTAACCGGGCGCAGTATTTTCTTTCAGATACCTGCGCCGTTCTTTCCAGTCGGGCATCAGATCGGAGAGACAATCGTAAAAGGCTTTACCATGATGCGGGTGAATAAAATGGACCAGCTCGTGAAGTACCACATAGCCAATACAAGCTGACGGCGCTTTGACAAGTTCCAGGCTGAGAGTAATTTTATTTTTACTGCGTGTGCAGGAACCCCACCTGGTTTTCATTTTTCTAATCGCCAGCGCCGGCTTGGGGATGCGGTGCCCTTCAAGCAGAGGATATAGCTCATTAAGTGACTGATTAAATATTAACCTGGCTTTTTCCCTGTACCACTTTTCAATTAGTTTTTCCCGCTGTTCGCGGTTACGATCAGAACGGGCGAGCAAGTATATATTCTGGTTGTCAATCAGTACTTCTTCCTTTTTAATCGCCGGTTGATGCCGCAGAGTATAAGTTTGGCCAAGATAGTACAACTGATCACCGTTTTCATAATTGCAGATAGCCGTGTTTTCCTGTTTTCGGGCATAGCTGTCAAAGTGTTTCAGGATCCAACCAGCTTTTCTGAAGATCAACTTTTCGATCGCCTGCAGGGGGACATGATCGGCTGCTGACACTGCAACATTGTGATCGCGCATAATCCTGAAGTTTATGTTTTTAACTTTTTTCCTGGTCAGGGTGACCGGAATCACCCGCTCCTGGTATACAACTGAAAAGTGTTCCACTTTTTGCTTGCTATTCATTCATTTCTCCGTTTTAATAAAACACCAGGCTTTTGGGCTAAATATAATCCGGCTGAGCCTGACCTGAAAGCATGAATCAATTCTCAGCTTAATGGGTCAATATTGCGGCCTTTCCAGGTTACCTTGTGCAAAAAGATTGATGATATTACCGAATAAACAAAAGTAACCAGGAAAAAGAGCAAGGCCAGCGGGTAGAGCAGGATCAACCACCAGCTAAAACTGCCGATGCGTCTGAGCATCCAAATAATCTGCAGGCCAAAGAGCAGGTAGAATAATGAGCCTGCCCAGAGACCCCTGCCGGTAACCAATGCTTCAAATAAATCTATCCCGACAGATAAACAACCTGTAATCCAGGCTCCAATTAAGGCAAGGATAAATAAACCGATCGACACAGCCCCGGAGCTGAAGTTCTTAGACCAACCTTCGAAAACTTCCCCTAAACCGTTCGGATACATCCTGAAACTGATCGATCCCCTGCCTCCGAGGCAGGTGACCGGAAAATTTTTCCTAACAAACAACCGCCCCAGGTCAATATCCTCAAGAATGCTCCGACTGACCGCTTCATGTCCTCCTACAGCAAAATAATCTACCCGGTTGCAGACCACGCAAGGACCAAAGAATGCCCGGGGTTTAAGCTTACTGCCAAGGGGAGTAAAAAGATTCGTTCCCATCATCACAATAATATTAAAAATAGCCGACAACTGTTCATAAGGTTTTATAACTTCATGGTAAGGTTGGATGGAAAGGGCTCCATCCCTTTTTTGATAGGAGGTAACAATTTTCTGCAAACCATTTTCTGAGAGATAAGTATCAGCATCCAAAAAAACGAATATCTCCCCTTTTGCTGTCCTGGCGCCCTGCCAGCAAGCCCAGGGTTTGCCGAGCCAATGATCGGGCAAATCCCCGGCATCAACTACTTTTAGACCATAAGAGCGAACAATATTTTTCGTCTCATCTTCCGAACTGTCATCAACAACAATTATTTCAAAGGGTTGAAGAGTCTGCCTGGTTAGTGAATCGAGCAACCTCCTGATTCGCTTTTCTTCATTACGGGCCGGGATAATTACCGAAACTTTAGCGCTTACTTCTCCATGTTCATCTGGAGTGGGGATGCGCCATAACAACCAGAAGCCGGCTAATAATGTGAAAATATCAAAGAGATTTTCCCAGGCCATCAACCTCTTTTCCTTTCTCAGTTTAATGTTTGCAAGCTTTTATTTAATTAATCCAGAGTGCATCGTAACTATTGACCAAGGCGTCAATGACCCTTAAGTCGCCGCCTACCCGGCCGGTCCAAAGCGTCATGCCTTCATAGTAATTCCCTGATAGAACTACATAATCTTCGGCATTCACCCACTTAAACTCAAACCAATCCGAGTTATCACCCTCCGGTATCTCCAACGGAGCTGGTGCGAGATCAATGCCGTCGAGCATTACCTCTCCGCCCTGCCGGTAAGCCCAGCAGCGATCGTCGGCGGAAAAGCCAAAAAAGTGATCCCCATTTTCATATACCTGCAGGCTTTCTCCATTCAGGGTGGCGATATGCAGGTTAAAGAGGTCATCCAGATAGGCGAAGTCAGTGCGCGTTGAATTCCAGAGCCGGTCATACATGGTGTTGAAAAGATTAATACCCGGTACTGTGCACAGCTCCTGGGCATCGCCGTTAAGCGGCAGCCGCCAGAGGGTCAGGTAAGGATCGGCAAAGAAGGGTTCTTCTGAGGCTATAGCCACCAAACCATGGCTGCCATCTGGTGCCCAGACAGGCTGCGGGTTGTAGGCATACTCACTGGCCGTGTTGACAAAGGGATAGCTAACCAGTACTCTGCGTCCGCTACCGTCGGCATTAACCATGGAAACCGAACCGGGATCTGAAACCAGGATCCGGTTACCATCAGGCGAGTAGGAAAAACTACCTCCTAAACCATCATCCAGTAAACGGACGATCTCTCCTGTTTGGGAATCGGCCAGCCAGAGGTCATAAAAACCGAGGATACCATAGCCGGTTTCAAGCAGGGTGTTAAAAGCGATTGTCCGGTTATCATCCAGCCAGGCAATCTGCTGCGGAAGCCGATCGAGCATTGTTTCCTCCATCTCTCCCATGGCATAACCCATCTCACCAGGCAGATCATCAACTCCGAGGAGGAGGCTCTCATCACTACCATCGATGCCGATCACCCATAATTCGAAGCGATAGAGATTTGCCGGGCTGAGTCCTGCATCCCTTCTGAACAGTATTTTCGATCCATCCGGTGAGAGCAGAGGGTAGCTGTCAAAGTGACCGGAGGTTATTTGCTGCGGTGCGTTATAACCAATCGACACCCACAGATCTCCCGTTTCAGAATAAACTACAGTAAGCAACCCTTGATCGGCTTCATCAAAAGCATCTTCGTCATCAGATTCCGGCAGATCAGGATCCTGTTCCAAATCCGGATCTAATCCCGGTTGATCAGCCTGGCCGGAACAAGCCCCCAGTATCAGGAGGATCGCGATCAGGGCAATCAAGATGATCGCTTTTCGCATCCCCAACACCTCCGTTGACTAGATTTTCTTCTATATTATCATTAAATGTTCATAAACTTAAATCTACGGGGCTCCTTTAAAACAAAAAAGGGCGGGAAAATCCCGCCCAGTCTACAACCGGTAAATACTACTCTGCCTGCCAAACCACTTCACCTTTAAAGATCGTTGCCAGAACTTCTGTTTTATCAATATCGAGCGGACTGATCTCAAACAGGTTCTGTGATACGATGATAAAATCCGCGCTCTTGCCCACTTCAATACTGCCTGTCCTGTCTTCGCGGAAGTTCTGGAAAGCAGAATTAATGGTAAAGGAGCGAATCATATCAACCAGTGACACCCTCTCCTGAGGAGCAAGTAACCAGGTCGGATCATCGATATCAGCAATATCATCCACTTCGTAAAACTCAGCGTTGTTCAGGTTGCGGGTTACACCCACTTCTATTGCCCAGAACGGGACCGGGAATGGTGTAACACCGTGATCAGAAGAGCTTACCAGCAGGGCCCCGGCATTAATAAATGACTGCATCGGGTACTCCCGCTCGGCCCGCTCATCGCCTAACAGTGGCTGGTCTACGACTTCCCACCAGTAAGGCTCCTTGAAAGCCCAGTACGGCTGGAGATTGGCGATCACATCAAGTTCGGCAAAGCGAGGGATATCCGCCGGATCAACAAGTTGCAGGTGAGTAATCAGATTGCGATAATCTCCTGCGCCGTTTTGTTCCAAGGCATACTCCAGGGCATCAAGAACCTGTCTTGTTGATGCGTCGCCGATGGAGTGGACATGAATTTGAAAGCCTTCTGCATTGGCCATAGTAAAAGCTTCAGCCATTTTTTCCGGGGTCCAGAGCGGAGCAGAAACATAATCGCTTCCGGCTTCGGCCGCTTCAGTATAAGGTTCAAGCAGGTACCCGGTTACCCCTTCAATCACACCATCGGCAAAGAACTTAGTGCTGCCGTAGTAGTAAAGTTCCGACTGGTAGCGGTCCCGGTTGACTACAGCTCTTTCGATTTGCGGCTGTAGATCTGCATTCGGGTCCATAACCGTGTTCTTCATCACATAAAGCTTCAATTCACCCTTTTTGTCCATATCCATAAAGGGATCATAGGATTCTGACGCAAGAATGCCTGAACCCATGTCGGTAATCCCCACATAACCAAGGCTGTGCATGTATTCCTGAAAAGCAACAAAAGCATTGTGCAGCTGTTCGTCACTGAACTCCTGGGAAGGTGTAAGCTCAATAGCCAGCTCTTTCAGGGTGCCCCACAGTTCCCCGTCTTCAGTTTTCTCGATCACTCCACCTTCCGGTGATACTGTATCTTTGGTTATGCCAAAATACTCAAAGGCTGCACTGTTCAACCAGCGGCTGTGGCCGTCATAAGAACTGATAATGATCGGTTTGTCGCTGATTGCGTCAAGTCTTTCTTTACGAGGCCCTTTTGCCACCTCTTCGCCCGAGAAAGCACCGACTGAAAAACCGTCGCCGTAATAGATTTCAAGGTCGGGGTGTTCGGCAACAAATTCCTCGATCACCGCCATTGTGGCCTCTTCGGTGAGAATACCATTTAAATCGATCTGATAAAGCTGGGATAAAATCGTTCCCGGCGCATGGATATGTGAATCGGTCATCCCCGGTAGCATCAGCTGCCCGTCGAGATCGTAAACTTCCGTTTGCTCGCCAATATAAGCCAGAGCTTCTTCTGCGCTGCCGACAAATATGATTAATCCGTCTTTGACCGCAACCGCTTCGACAAATGATTCTTGATCATCAACGGTAAATACTACCCCGTTAGTCCAAACTGCATCCGCCGCCTCCACCCCGGGAACCACCTCCTCTTCATCGCATCCGGTTAACAAGAAACCTGAAAAAAGAAAACAGGTCAATACTAAAACTGCGATTTTTTTCAAAAATAATACCCCCATTTATTATCTTTTGCCGGACGTTTCAGCAGGGAAATTATTCAACCTGAAATTATTTAATCCTGCTGAAAAATGATAGCTACTTATGCTTTTTTTTACTTTTAAGCTGCTTACCGCTGATCACAACCGCAGCGCCAAATTTACGCTGCAAGGAATCTTTTATTTTAAGGAGCTGTCTTTCCTTTTCATCCTCAGGGTCAGGGGAAATTAAGGAGAGTTGAACACCGTCGTCGAAACCGGAAACTTTCACTCCCACCAGCCTCCAGGGGGCGCTGCCACAGTGTTTTTTGAACAAGTCAAGGACAACTTTGTCAATTTCCTTTTCACTATCCGTTGCGTCAGGCAACGACCTGCTGCGGGTGATCGTTTTAAAGTCGCTGTAGCGCAGCTTAAGTGTTATGGTTCTGGCCTTTAGCCCGGCGGATCGCAGTCGGTAACCCACACCCGCCGCCAGTTCCCTGATCACCGCAGGCATATAATCCTGCCGGTCATAAATGTCTTCGGGGAAGGTTGTTTCCTCCGAGATTGATTTCAGATCATGGACGGTTTCCAGTTCACGGTCGTCCAGGCCAAAAGCAAAGCCCCTGATACTGTCACTGTTGTTACCGAAAATCCGGCGCAGGGTGGCCGGAGGACAGTGGGCCAGGTCTTTTACCGTTTTTATGCCCAGGTTATTCAACCTTTCCGCTGCTTTCGGGCCAATTCCCGGTATAGCCCTAACCGGCAGGGGCCAGAATAAAGCGGTAACATCGTCCGGCCACAGGGCTTTGACTGCGTTCGGTTTTGCCAGTTCACAGGCCACTTTTGCCAGCAGCTTGTTGGAGGCTACTCCTACACTAATCGGTAAACCGACCTCCTCCCTCACTTTTTGGTGGATCTCCTCCGCTACCGTCAAGCCCCGGCCCTTTTTTACGGCAAGGTAAGCTTCATCGATCGAGACAACTTCCAAATCGGGGGTAAAGCGTTCGAAAATCTCCCTGACCTGCCTGGAAACTTCACTGTAACGGGCTATATTACCGCTGACCACAATAGCATTAGGGCAGAGTTCAATTGCTTTTTTCATCGGCATGGCCGATCTGACCCCATATTTTCGGGCTTCATAGGAACAGGTGGAAGCCACTCCCCGCCCGGCAGGATCGCCACCGACAATAACCGGCTTGCCTCTCAGTTCGGGGTGATCAAGCTGCTCAACCGACGCAAAGAAGGCATCAAGATCGCAGAGCAGGATATCAAGTTCTCTTTTCATCGGAAACCGGCCTCACTTGCAGAACTTATGGCAGTCTGGCTGTCGATCAGCGGAAACTGGGCAATACGAATGTTGGTAGAACCGTAGGGCACTAAGGTAATCGGCTGCGGGCCTGTAATAACCGGGTGGGCCGGGTAAGGCCCGGCGCTGTTATGCTTCATTTTCCAATTGATGATCCGCACGCCCCGGATATCAATCTGAAGGGGTGGTGATGCAGAGTTAAAAGGTTTTTCAGAGATCGCATTGTGCCTGACACCGATCACTTCCACCTGACCTTTTTGCAACAGAGGAGCAAGATTCCAGTTTGTTCGGGGCAGATACTGGCGATAGTTAAAGGGTTCCCTGCCTCTAAGTATTTTCAGCTCTTCTTCAATTTTCAGGGCCAGCAGGATAGAGCCTTTTCTGATACTGATGCTCCCGTCCGGGTTATTTATGGTCGTAAGAGGCGCAGCGATTTCCAGTTCGATCCGATCACCCTGCTTAAATGATCGTTGCAGTTCAAGGATACCCGGTCCGCTAAGGCCAACCGGTTCACCGTTATAAAAAAGCTTTCCTCTGGTCAGGTTGGGGACCCGGAATTTAAGCATGAAATCAACATTGTCGGCTTCGACTATTTCGTAAACGAGTCTCTCTTCAAAAGGATAGTCAGCATGCTGCCTGATTACCAGGGTCTGACCCGTTGCCGTTTTTACCTTGACCCGGCAGGGCAGGTGAACCATGAAAGCCAGGCCGTCAGTGATTTTGAAGCAGCTTCCAAGCAGCAGCTTCGGGAAGCCCTGGTGCAGGTTGGCAGTACAACAGCCATAGTTGGGCTCGAGGCCGTAGATATTTGATTCGCTGTTGGCGTCATAAAATTTTCTGCGTTTTTTATCAGCCGATACCTGGTTTGCCTGCTGCAGGTATTGGTGACAACACAAATCGTCCGAAAAAGTAGCCGGTAGAGCATTGAAGGCTAGCAGTTCAATCAGATCGGCATAAGCAGGGTCACCGGTCGCTGACAATAATTCCGCCAGCGAGTAGAGCAGCTCCACCACTACACAGAGCTCAGTCCCGGCAGTTGGATCAGAACCGTTCAGATGTTCATCAGCGCTGAAGAGGCCGTTAGCCATGCCGTGATTGGCTATCACCTGCCCGTATGCTTTTAAGGGTAAAGAAAAGTTTTCAGCAGAACCGCTGAGCAGTCCATAGGTAACCGGGTATTTAAGAGCCATTGCAACATTTACACCATGAGTAAAAGTGTAGATCTGCACTAATTTATTCCGGTTAAACGCGAGGATCTTTTCTGCCGGATCAGGCGGCTTTAACTTTCGATTGTTTTTGGCCAGGCTGTCAAGGGGTGAAAAGACAGATTTAAACAGGTTAAATATCGTCCGATTCAGGTAAGCATCAGTGGGCTGGTTGTAGGGCCAGATTTCAAAATAGCGAAACCAGTCAAACATGTAATTTTTTAATTTATCCGCCAACCGGGCGGGTTCCGGATCGCCGGTTTCCCTGAAGACCAGTTCCATTGCTTCGGCAGCCTCGAGAGCCCTGGCTGACGCCCAAAAATGGGGAGGCTGTCTGTCAATCTGCGTCAACTGGTAATGCAGGTATTTCTGCATGAAAGGGATAACCCGCTGATCACCTGTTGCCCGGAAGTAGGGGACGAAAGCTTTCAGGACAACTGCCCGCGGCCACCAGTCAAGATTCCAGGACGGTCCAAAAAAACCGCTTTCCTGCTGACTGTTAATGATCGCATCAATCCACTTGCGAGCTTTCTCGATTAAGACCGGATCTTCCAGCAGGTAAGCAAGGGGAATCAATCCATCAAGATAATATGGACCACGTTCCCAGGATTCACCCCGGCCACCAAGCCAGCCCGAGTCATCAGACAGATCTGGCCAGATTTCACTGATCAAGCCGGTAATTCCAGCAGCCTGCAGCTCCAGGATTCTGCAAATGTACCCTGACGGTTTAATCTCCCCAGGTGCCAGTTTTTGCAGTTTTCGCATCAGCATCTTCGCAACTACCAGCTCTCCGGAATAATGTCGGAACCTCTGCCTTTACTATATCAAACAGAGCATAAGTTGGTATATAATGATCTGGATCAACTAGAGGCGGTGGATGAGATTGAGTATCATCGGCAACATTCTCTGGTTTCTGCTCGGCGGCCTGATTATGGCTCTATTGTGGTTCGTTGCAGGGCTGCTGGTCTGTATTACAATCATCGGTATTCCCTTTGGCCTGCAGTGCTTTAAGTTTGCCGGTTTCGTAATCTGGCCTTTCGGCCGCCAGGTTGATGTGGGACATTTCGGTTTTGGCGGCCTACTCGGCAACATTCTCTGGATTTTACTGTTAGGCTGGGAACTTTGCATCACCCACCTGACGCTTGGTTTGATCTTCTGCATTACCATTATCGGCATACCTTTCGGGATTCAGCATTTTAAACTGGCCATGCTGGCCATACTACCTTTCGGGGCAAGGATTACCGACTAATCAGCTAGCAGGCAGGGTTTTCACTTAAACGCTGTATTGTTTATCTTTCGCTTTTCCCAGGCAAAAAAGAGCAGCGAAAAGAGAAGGGTCTGCGCTACAATCTCAGGCACACCAAAGGCCAACTCTTTAATTTCTGTAAGACTTACCGGAATAAACACGATTGCCGTTAATACCTGGAGTCCGCAGAGCAGTCCAAAAAGCAGCAGCCAGCCCTTTTTATGCCTGGTGTAACTGTCATAAAAAGGATATACAAGCTGTGAAATCAGCGCCCCACGAAAAATCTGACCGAAAAAAACAGCTGCAACCATGATCAGGTTTTCCAAGGGTCGGTAAAGAGTAAATATCTCCATTTCGGCCAGCGCTTCTTCATAACCCGATATCTGGTAAAATAGGCTGCCCACCAGCCAGTAGACCAGTAGGTGAAGGATCGTGAACCGGAAGATATAGCGTCCTCCGCTCCAATTCGTAATTTTTCCCGGCTCTATTAATTCTGAACTGTCCGCTCCACCTTCATTTTGAATCATACCGGCTCTTTCCCAGCGCAGAAAGAAACGGCAGAAAATTGCCACCTGGACAGCACCGGCGATCAGCACCAGCAAGTGCTCCAGCAGGCTCGTTTCGGTATAAATCATTCCTTCAATTGTTCCTGGAGCCGGTTCAAGAGAACCCAGGAGGACCAGACCCCAGAGCGCCGCAAACAAAATATAGGCTGCATTTTTACTTCTCACAATCAAATTGTAAAATGGGTAGAGCACGACAGCCATCACTGCGCCCCGCAGGATCTGCACCGGGGCTTCGAGCAGTTCGAAGCTAAAAGGTTTGAAGAAATCGAGGGCAATTCTGTTTGCCGGCGGAAGCAGTTCCTGCACTGATACAAAGACAAAAGCTACCGCCGTTATGGTTATTAGATGAACAAAGACAAAACGGCCGAGATATTTTAAAAAAACCGGCTTTTTATTGATCGTCATTTTTCAGATCTCCTTTCCTGTTACTCCAGAGATAAAATGCCGCACCGGCATTTTTCAGATAGTCAAGAATGGCCTGATCGGATAGCTCCTGATCACCGCCGGCATTAACCAACATAGCCAGGCCATGAGTAAAAATCCAACTATAGGTTACCAGGGTTGAATGTCCGGCTTCATTCAGCTCCGCTAATTCCGCTGCTATTTCCTGAATGCCGCCCAAATCTGCTATAAAGGTATCTTTCATCTCTTCTTTCTTCTCCAGATCAAGTTGAGCCTGGGTTTCAAGGTATAAGAAGCGGAACAGCATTTTTTCATCGCGGGCAAACACAACATAACCGAACGCAGCATTAAGAAGTGATTCTTCAGTATATGATTTGGTTTGAAACTCTATCTGCCGCTCCTTTGCCCTGAAAGTCAGCTCTTTTTTCAGTTCGTCAACCGAGCGGACATGAGAATAGATCGGCATAGTGGAAGAACCAATTTTTTTGGCGATTGCCCGTGTTGAAACAGCCGGCCATCCTTCCTCCCTGATCAACTCAAAAGCCGCATCTACAATCTGCTGACGGGAGTAAACACTTGGCTGGATCATTTAACCACCTCCTTGGAAATTGCGATAGATTATATAACATGTGTTATTATATATAACAGCTGTTATATTGTCAACCCCACTTCTTATTAATTAATTCATTTAGGGACTTGACATATTAAACTGTATGTTATATATTTATAACAAAATATGTGCTATTTATAACTTAAGGAGTGAAAACAATGAAAAAATGCTGGCTTGGCTATCTTGGTTTTCTTGGTTTGTTGGGTTTACTGGGTTACTTTACAGGTAATTTCGGTTTTTACGGTTTTTTTGGGTTCTTCGGCTGGTTTAGTTTTTTTAAAATCATCCCAGATGAGCGCTTTGCAGAAAATCTGAACAAGGCCTGCCGCAATGCATTTTTTGTAACCCTTGTCTGGTCCGCTATCATCATTGTCGCCGGGGCGATAACCCAAAATGCCGGAGTATACATAGCAGGTTTCGTGATTAATTTTGCCCTGGCGGTAATCGTATTTGCACTGTCTTTACCTTACTATGATCGGACTGAAAAGGAAGATAACGATGACTAATCCACTTTTTAAATCTCGAATAAAAGAATACCGCGCCAGGCACGACCTGACCCAGGATGAGCTGGCTAAAAAGGTGGGAGTCAGGAGGGAAACAATAGTTCACCTGGAAAAAGGGAAGTATAATCCCTCCCTGCTGCTGGCGCATGAGCTGTCGAAAGCGCTGCATACTACCATTGATGATCTGTTTGTTTTTGAAGACTAAGGGAATTTATTAAGATCCCTTTCTCCCTTTAAATTTCTTATACAGGGCTGGAGGATTACGTTTTATTAAAAATAACGATCCGGTTGGTATTGGTCCCACTTTTGTTATTATCAATGCCCCAGATATTTGCGGTCTTGGTAAAAGGCTGGCTGTTGATTAAAACCCCTTCGCAGTGAAAACCGGCAGCCTTCCCCAAAGGAATAACGGACTCTTCCAACCTGATCTTACCTTTTCTGACCTCGCCAACCTCAAAGGCGACCCAGCCCCCTGGTGCGGTAATTCTGTAGAGCTCCGCAAATACTTTACTCATGGCTTTCGACCATTGTTCGACTGTCCTGGGCAGGGTTAATTTTTTTTCAATAACAGCGCTGTCAAGATCGTTGAACCAACACCTGAGCCAGTTGTCTTGTGCATACTGGACAACATCAAGAAAAGGCGGTGAAGTAACAGTCAGCTTAACCGAGCAATCCTCAATCTGAGGAGTATCGGCCGCATCGCATTGCAAGAAAAGGGCAGATCGGGCGGCTCTGTTAAGGTTTTCAACCTGAAGGCCGCTGAGGTTCCGGAGAAGTGAAGCGGTTTTTCGACCAATAAGTTTGCTGACACTGCGGTAAGGGGGGTTTTGATTGCGTTTTTGATTAATCTTTATCTGGCTTTCCGGTGATACCGCCTGATTGGGTGGGAGGGTATAAACCGAGAAGAAGCCGCTTGAATGACCGGTCAGGCGGTTGGTTGCTACCATGCGCAGCCAGCGGTCCAGATCATCTTCAGCTTTTTCGGCACTGCGCTTCTGCAGATATTTCTTTAACGAGACAATTTCCGCCTCTGTATCCGGATGGTAAAACATTGACAGGTCCAGATCGGCTTTCAGTTTCGCCTGAATGGGAATTTCCTCAATTCGTTCCAGTACGGCATCTAGCGGAGGAATTTCTAAGCGGGGTTTAGCCAGGATAGTGCTTAAGGGGTTAACATCATTAGCTATAACCTCGCGCCCCATCAGGGCTGCTTCGATAATAGTTGTTCCCCGACCGCTGAAGGGATCATAGACTCTGTCTCCCGGCAGGGTTAAAAGATCAATAAAGAAACGGGGCAGCTGAGCCTTGAAGCAAGCTCGATATGATACTTCGTGGATCGAAGAAGCCTGGCGCTGCCTGGCTGTCCAGAACTGATTTATATAATAGGGAATACTTAGTCCGCTCAGGTTACGGTGTTGCGTTACCGTCTGGCTTCGGTCTTCGGGAAATATGTATTCTTCCAAATAGGCTGAGATCGATTTCACTGTTTGCTTCACCTGACTAACCGGTGTTAAATTCTTATAACCTTTATTCTACAATCTGCCTGATACCGCCTTCAATTAAACAATAATAATTGCCAACATGAACAGGGCAAACTATAATTTAATAGGGTGATTTATAATGAAATTTAAATACACGGTTCTGGCTGTCCTGCATTTTTTTGTTGGTGCCGGAGCACTTCTTGGCGGTGGGGCGGCAATCCTCAACCCCGTAAGCCCGTTGGGTTTTCCGCTTGAAGCACTTGAGCACACACCATTTACTAACTTTCTCATCCCGGGACTGATCCTATTGATTATTATCGGTGTCGGCAGCCTGTTTAGCGGCGCCATGGCAGTATTAAAATCTGAATACCAGGGTTATTACAGCTCCTTCTCTTCCTGGGCCTTGATGATCTTTATTGCTGTTCAGTGCCTGTTTCTAAGGGCAGTTGTTTTCGCCCATATTTTCTATTTCTTAATCGGCTTTGCTGGTGCCCTGTTAGCCTTTTGCATCTTATCTGAAAACGAACAGTTTCCGACAGCGGGCATTAGGAAATTCCTTCTTCGCAAATAAAACAGTAGACAAGAGCAGTAGACTATGAAAGGTACTGTGATGAGAAAATCCTGGCTGATAATATTATTAGTAGTGGCCTTAATGGCCATTGGAATTCTTGCCCTCCTGGACTCCAGCGATCAACTGTCGGGCGGTCAGCTGCGCCCGAATGAGAAAATATATGATTATTCAATTGTAACAGGCGAATTTGATTTTGAAAGCTACCACGAAAGAGCCGATTATTTTATCATTGCTTTTTACACCATTGAAGATGGTGAGCTTGGCCCTGTTATTACCCCAACAATCAGCGAAACCCAATATACCGATTTTACCGATGAATTAAATCTCAGCCTGGAAGAGATGATTGCCCTTCAGGAAAACCTGAGGCACAGCCGCACTGTGTGGGCCCTGGTTAAAGGAATAATCCCAGCCCCGTATCTTAAGCATATCATTTACCTGGAAATATTCACCGATGGAGTCGATAATTTTCTGGGAGCGATCGAAGAGGTTGAAGGCCGTACAAACAGCGTTATTTTGAGTATCGATTTGGGAGACATGCTTGATGATCAGCGTGAAGTGAAATATAACCAGCTGGTGGAAACGATCGTTCACGAGTTAGCCCATATCATCACCCTCTCTTCCGACCAGGCAGCATGGCTGGAGGAGGAAGATTCCAACCCTGATACTTATTTCATCTTTGAATACGACTTAGACACCTACGAAGACTCATATATGAACCAATTTTTCCAGCTATTCTGGGCTGATCTATTCGATGAGTGGTCTGCGTTTTTTTATAAATATGGCGTATTATATGAAGGTGATGAAGCGCTGGCCGATGAATATGAAGAAATCCTGATGGAGCACTTAGATAATTTTTATGAAACCCACCGGGAAAAATTCATCACCAACTATGCCGCCACCAGCCCGACAGAAGATATAGCTGAATCATTTACCTATTTTGTATTCGATGATTCCCTTAAAGAACATCTTAAGCAACACCCGAAAATTCAATTTTTCTATCGTTATCCTGAATTTGTCGAGATGAGAAACCAAATCAGGTCTTACTTAAGAACGCTGGAGATCATCTAGGGTAAGAGCGGCGAAGGTTCCTGCGGATAATTTGATCTGAATTGCTGAACTCAGGGGTAATTAATCCAGACATCTTAAGGACACTGTAAATCCTTTAACCTTGGACAGCAACATTGATCTGTTCGATATACTTTTTGACGTTGAATTTTGATCTGCTGCCATTATAACTCATGTAGCGAATCTTGCCGAAAATGGGTCGCTGAGGCCAGGCCCGGTCATGAACCCCGCCGATACTCCAGGCAATCCCGGCGTAACCGTTCGGATCACGGCCATCCAGAGAGTACCGGTCATTTAAATAGATGGCCGTTTCCATCGCCTGCTCCGGTGAGCTGCTCCACTCCAATATTTTTTTTGCCCAGTACATCCGCAGGTAACCATGCATTTTGCCGCTGAAAACCATCTGCAGTTGAGCGGCATTCCATAAATCATCATGCGTCTGTGCTGTTTCAAACTGTTTTAAAGAATACAGGTACTCGCGTCTGTCTGACCGGTGTTCAGCCAGTGTTTCTTTAGCCCAGCGGGGAAATGAAGCAGTCGTATCGTAGCTTTGATTGTAATAGCAAAAGTTATCGGCCAACTCCCTCCTGATGACCAGCTCCTCAAGGAAATCCTGACCGGCCGTGGTATTGCCCGCTCTTTTCTTAACTTCAAACGCCAACCTTTGAGCGCTTAGCTGACCGAAGTGCAGGTAAGGAGAGAGGTCCGACTGTCCGCATTCCGTGGGATCGTTGCGCAGGTTGGCATAGTAGGGTAGACGGTCATTTAGAAAATCACCCATCGCTTTCCCGGCTGCAACTTCACCGGTTTTGAATGTATCGATAAACCCCACAGCCCGATCGACCGGCAGGCTTTTTAACAAACCTTCCCAATCCGTTTTGATGCTGAACGCTGAACCGCCGAATGGAGTTTTTTCTAGTTTAGGGATATTAACCAGGTATTCAGGAAGCAGGCGGTTAATCTTTGGACGAATAGTGTAAGCAGCGTATTCCTGTTTATCGGATGCTTCCCAGCAGGGAACAATATTATGAGCATCAACTTCATAGCCAACCACATCAATCCTTTTTGCTACCCGGCTTCTCCAACCGCGGGCAAGACGCAGAGGTGAAAAATCGGTGACCAGCACCCCGGCCTGTAACTTTTTCATGAAACCCGGTATTTCAGATTCCGGTTGACCGGAGAGCAGTACAAATCCGATCCCGAAACTGCTTACCCGCTTTTCAAATTCCTTTAGACCGTCAAGCATAAAAGAATATTGCTGAAAGGTAGCGCCCAGGAACTTCGGAACCAGGCAAAATACTACCACTAAAGGTTGTTTAAGAATAGCAGCCTGTTCGCGGGCATAAAGCAAAGCCCAGTTATCATCAACTCTCTGGTCACGGCTCATCCAATAGATTACCGGCCCCATACCCGCTGATTTGTTGTTAAGTATTCTGACCCTGGTGATATCGACACTACGTTGCATATCGTCGCACCCTGCCTGTCTTCAGTGGTACTAATTCTACCATATCGGTTATTCTAGGTTTCTGAGTAAAAACCCTGAAAATAATATCAACTTGACCAGGGTGGTGGTATAATTACAGCGCAAGCACATATTTTATTCAGATCAAGGAGGAGTCCCGGGCATGGAAGAATTTAAAGCTAAAATGGATAAGGTGCTTAAGAAAGTAAAAGAAGAAACAGAAGAGTTAATAGACAAAGCCGAAGATTCACTTGACGTGGCCAAAGATAAAGCAGAAGGGCTAATGGATAAAGCCGAAGATTCGCTTGAAGCAGCAAAGGTAAAAGCAGAAGAACTGAAAGGCAAAGCCGGAGATGCTTATGCCGAAGCAAAAAAGAAATCGGAAGAATATATAGATAAAGCAGAAGATGCCTACAAAGATGCCAAGGTAAAAGCGGATGAGTTGATGGACAAAGCTGAAGACAAATTTGATGAAGCAAAAAAAGCCGCCCTTAAGGCAAAAGAGCAGGCTGAAGCAAAAGCCAGAGAACTAAAAGATAAAATCAGTAAAGATGACTGATTAATATTCCATCAACCGCAGATCTTCAAGGTTGATCACTACCACTTTACCTTCATGATCAATCTTCCAGACTGGGTTAAAAGTTAATTTTTTATGGTGGCTGGCCAGTTCGTCAGCCATCTTTTCATAGTGCAAGCGCTTCCATATTTGTTCAAGACATGCCGCTACAGAATCTTTTCTTCTTAAACTACTCCCTTCCAACTTCTCGTCAAAAGAAAGGTGCATCACTCCTCGCGCCCCGGCAGAACTGAGCAGGTGGAGGAAGTAGTCGGTCCAGAAATCGCCATACTTCATGACCTGAAAGGCAACCCCTGTATCTCTGAGTCGGCGCAGTTCATCGGCTAACTCCAAGTAGGTGTTGATTTGAGATTCAGTTTCTTCCCCTGCATATTTTATCCAGAGCAGATCGACAATATTTATCATTACCACCGGCATCCGCTCTTTTAGCCCACTAATTATTTTCAGGTATTCATCACCGAAGAGTTTTCCTGACAGAGCAGGCATTGGCAGCCTGGTTACATTGTTGCTCCTGTTAGTTGTAAAGTTATAGATGATGTTAATTTTTTCCAGCGGATCCTTAACGTTGAACCACAAATCAAGCAGGGCAAAATCATAATAATTATCCGCTGCAGCCTCAGCCAACTGTTCCAGGCTGCCCGCAACAGTCCACTGCACCGCTTCAACAGCATCAGTCAGCTGATCAGCAATATCGCTGTCTGCCAGTAATAGAGCTTTCGGTTTGCGCGCCGGAATAAAGAGCTTACTCAATTTCTGATCGTTTTTCTCCGGCATTTCTACTGTAAAGTGAATACTGCTAAAATCAGTCAACAGGTGCTCACCACTGCTTGGTGTAAAACAATTGGCAAATTTTTGGACTTGCGCACCGACAAGCCTTTCAACGGCTCCAGTCAGTTCCGGGGCAGTCGGATCGCCTCCTTCGCTGAACAAAAGACAGTAGGGAACCAGGGGATCATAGGTGAGTGTTTTTTCGCAGGCTTTCTCAACAGTTTTTGCATATTCGGTAAACTTCCGTTTACAGATATTGATCAAATCTTCTGTTTTCAGGTCATGAAAAGGAATCAGCTGACCTTTGGTCAACCTGGTCATTAATTCACGGGGCAGAAAGTCTAACATGTTTTGATCGAGCGTAGTGGTAAGGATAATGGTCGCTTCATCGTACTCAATTTCTCTGTCCAGCTTATCATCATATACTTTACCCTGGTCCAGAATACGGCAGATTAGTTTCAAAACCTGTGGTTCCGCCTGATCAATGTTTTCCAGGACCAGGATCGCTTTCCAATTTGACATGACAAATTTATTCAGCGGCCGTGGAGCCACAGTTTCGAATACAGCCAAATCAAGCTGCATTAGCGGCCGCTCCAACTGTTCAGCCAACATACTTCCCAGGTAAGCTTTGCCGGAGTTTTGCGAACCATAAAAAAGCAGGACACGTGGCACCTGTTTTTCACCGCTCTGATTAAGAGATCTAATCTCATCATTACAAAGGTACTCAAAAACTTTTACCAGAGCTTCATTCTGGCCGAAAACATGGCCCATCAGCTCCCGCTGCAACCCCTGATAGGGAAATATAAAGTCATATACTACGCTTTTCCTGTCAATCGACGGTGATACATATTTATTGTGATACCACTCAGCCAGTTTTTCCAGCGCTTTTTCAAATGAAAAATTTCTTTTTATACCAAGATCAGAGCGAACCCTGCTGTTCATGGCAATAGCACAGACCAAATGGAAACTGGTCACCAGTCCCGGATATTGCCGATCAGGATAACCTTCGACTGAAGCCAGTTTGATAGCTTCTTCGACAACATTGATGCCGCTTGATTCAAAAGGATAACCACTAATTTCGCCATCCCTGATTAACTTCCATTCCCGGTCAGCCCGCAGATGACGCAAAGTCTCAAGGGGCAGGTTCAGGCACTGGGTCACAGCCAGACCGGTTTCTGTATTCTCTGCAGCCGCCAGCAGCAGCGAGTGGGAATCGATAGCCAGATCACCCCACAGCTCGGAAATCTGTCTGGCTTTTTTAATCAGCAGCTTGGCTTCGCCGGTAAAAATTGCTTCATTTACAGTTGCCCGCGCACCATAAGTTTTTGGCGATTGAGAATCGAGATATTCAATATCCATCTGATCGGGTTGCCTGCAAAGCCAGATCTTGATCGCAAAATTTTCACGGTCGACCATTTCTGAAAAAAGGGGCAAATCTTTTTCGGAGATAATATAGATACAGTGGAGATTTCGTAATTCCCTCAGGACCTCTTTATAGTTTGGCGCTTTACCTTCAGTCGCCAGCTTCAGATAAACAGGCAGGTTATTAATTACATTAACCATCAGAAAACCATCTTCGCTCTGGCCAATCAGGTTATAGATTCTTCCAATCAATTTTCCATCAAAATTAGACATGCTATCATTGACTAAATCCGTCCAGATAAAATCGATGTCGGGATCGACATTTCTCACCAGGGTAGCGGTATTGGCAATAACTTCACAGGCCGAATAACCGTCGGTTTCAATTAAAACAACAAAGCCCTCATAAATGCCGAAAAGATCATCTTCATCCGGATCGTGAAAATCATGCAGTATATAGTCCTTGAGTACTTTTACCGCCGGATCGGAATAAAGCCTGATGATCTTGCCGGCGCTGTTCAGGCCATTTTCGATTTTATTTTTTTTATCATGCATGGGGCCTTTATTCATCGATTCTCCATTCTTTTATTCAGCTACCGGCAAATTAAAGCCGGAAGCAAGATGACAAGGTCCATTATATAACAACGTGGTTACAAAATGGTTACAAATTTCGAGTTGGCGCTGGAAATCTAAACCAGTAACAACTTTCCTCAAGCAGGATATATACTCCTTACAAAGAATAAGTAAAGCGGGTTTTGTTTAATTGCCTGAGGGGGGAAAAGATGCTGATGAACTCTGTTGATGAAAAGGGACAGCAAAATTTAGAATTCTGGGCAGCCCGCGACGAGGAACTTCTTAAACACCGCGAAGAAGCTTTTATGGTTGGTGGTCAAAAACAGGTAGATCGCCTGGCGGCACAGGGAAAAATGACCGTCAGACAGCTGATCGACCGGTTAATCGATCCGGGCACAGAACTTTTTGAGCTGGGGTTGGATGCAGGCTATAACATCGGCTACCCCGAACAACCCCATATTCCAGGAGGCGGCCTGGTGACAGGAGTAGGTAAAGTGCAGGGCAAGGACTGCATGATTTTTGGTAATGAAAGCAGGATGTCCGCCGGTACTTATTTCCCGATCACCTTAAAAAAGCATATGCGCGCCCAGCGCATTGCCGAAGAATGCGACCTGACCTGCATCTACATCGCCGATTCCGGCGGTATTTTTTTACCCCTGCAGCTACATACTTTTGCCGATGAAGGAATGTTCGGCTCTATGTTCTACAACATGACCCGCATGTCAGCTAAAGGAATTAAACAGTACACAATGAGTACCGGGGGAAACACGGCCGGCGGCGCTTATATCGTCTACCTGGCCTGCGAATCAATCATGATTGACCAGCTGGCTTTTGCTTTTCTGGCCGGCCCGCCCATGGTTAAATCAGCAATTGGCGAAGAAGTGAGCGCCGAAGATTTGGGTGGCGCTTATGTCCACACCCAGTTTTCCGGCGGCTGCGACCATTTTGTTAAAACCCAGGAAGAGGGAATCGAGCGTTTAAGGGAAATGATTGCTTTCGATCCCCCGCAGAATTTTTATCATCACCGCTGTGATAGCTGGCCGGAACCACGCTTCGGTCCGGATGAAATGATGAAACGGATGCCGGCAGATCCTTACCGGCACATCAACATCTTTGACGTGCTAAAATGCATTGCTGACGACAGCTACTTCCAGGAGTATAAAACCAACTACGCCCCGGGCCGGGGTGACACCCTGATCTGTGGTAAATTTTGGTTAAAGGGGATGCCCATCGGTGTCGTCGCCGCCAATAAAAGCGGGATCATCTATCATGAGGCTGCCCAGAAAGCAACTGAATGGGTTGTCCGCTGCGGAAATGACAAAACCCCCCTGCTCTATATTCAGAACTCACCCGGATATATGGTAGGGAAAGAAGAAGAACGAAGCGGTATCGGGAAATATGGCGCTGACATGGTGCGAGCCTGTGCCTGCGTGGAAGTACCTAAAGTCCAATGGGTCATCGGGCCGGATCACGGCGCTGCCAACTATGGTATGTGTGGCAGGGCTTATCGCCCCCGTTTTGTATTCCACACCATGCGTGCGCGGACAACGGTGATGTCAGGTAAAACTGCAGCCTTCATCCTGGAATCCCTGGAAAGAAAAAATAAGGCTAAAATGAAAGAAGAGATTGACGAAGCTAAAATGCAGGAATTCAGGGAAAGGATCATCGAGCGTTATGAACGGGAAGGACATCCTTACTTTACCGGTTCCCTTTTATACCACGACGGAATTATAACCTGGGCTGAATCCCGCGACAAACTGGCCAGGGCTTTCGAACTGGCTTTAAAAAAGCCGATTCCGGAATCCAATTTCGGTAACTTCAAATTTTAGAAAAGGAGGATTATGCAGACCCGGCAACCCGGGCCCAGAGCAGATTTGCTTTATCTACTTTAGACCCAAGGAGGTTGATGCTATGGATAAATTTACCATGAATTTTCCCAGGAAAGTCAGAATCGGTGATATAACCGTCCGGGACGGTTTTCAGCACGAAGAAAAATTTATTTCCACCGATGCCAAAGTTTATTATGTTGAAGAGCTGATCCTTTCCGGCTTTAAACGAATTGAAGTGACCAACTTCGGTAACCCCATAGGTATGCCCCAGTTTAAAGATGCCGACGAGCTTCTGAAACGAGTGCGCAGCAGCCGCAAGCTGAAGGATGCCCAGGTCAATTGGGACGACATTGAACTGACCGCCGTTACAATCAGAGAACGGGCAGTTGACCGGGCCATTGAAGCAAGAAAAGAAGGATACGGACCGGACAGAATCCTGATGATGGTCTCCACCTGTGAGGAACACCACTTTGCCAATTCAGGGATCACCCTGCCTGAATACTGGAAAGAAGCTGAACGGTGTATCCAAAAAACCCACGATGCGGGCATGAAAATGTGCGGCACTGTCAGTACGATCTGGGGAAGTCCCATAACAGGACCTACAGAGCTTTCTGAAGCGGTAAAATTTACGAAGTACTTTCTTGATATTGGCGCCGACGATATTGAGCATGCCGACCATGACGGATCCGCCCCCCCTGACCAGGTTTACCGTTATTTTTCAATGATTTTGGATGCCATGCCCAACACCGATCTGCATGTAGCCCACTTTCATGTTACCAGGGGCTGGGGGCTGGCTAATGTTTTGGCTGCCCTGCAGGCGGGTATTGACATTTTCGAAGGCACCATCGGCGGGACCGGCGGGCAGCCCGCCAATTTCTTAGGGGACTGTCCGGTAGCCGGAACCGGTGAATACTACTACCGGGATCCCAACATTGTGGGGCTTGTTTCCACCGAGGATATGGTCGTGATGATGGATGAGATGGGCATCGATACGGGTATCGACGTTGAGCGTCTTTTAAAAATGGGTAGAAACATGGAAAGAACCATCGGCCGCAGACTGCGTTCAGAAGCAGCACTAAGCGGTAGAATCCCCAAAGAACCGAACGAGCATTACAGGCGTAAGGGTTTGAAAGAAATGAAAGCTTCCCGGGGTGAAAAGGAAGGTCAGAAGTTTCCCGAGAAATAGCAAAGAGGGTTGAGATCAAGATGACAGAAACACTCCTTGTTGAGAAAAAAGAGCACCTGGCAACTGTTTTTTTTAACCGTCCGGAAAATATGAATGCCCTGAGTACTTTGATGGCAAAAGAGATATTGACAGTTTTCTCTGAGTTGGCGTCCGATCGGGAGGTCTGGACAGTAATATTGACCGGAAAAGGAGAAAAAGCTTTTTGCGCCGGGGCTGATTTAAAAGAACGTAAAGATATGAGCCTGGACCAAATGCGTCTGCAGCGGGAGCTTTTTGTGCAGGCCTTCAAGACCGTCTCCACTTTTCCCAAACCGTTGATCGCCGCTGTAAACGGTTATGCATTCGGGGGTGGTTTTGAGTTTGCCCTGGGTTGCGATATCATCTATGCTGCGGAGAACGCCGTCTTTTCTCTCCCTGAAGTCGGTTTGGGGATTATCCCGGCAGGCGGGGGAACCCAGAACCTGCCCCGCCTCGTTTCGCCGGGTTTGGCCAAAGAACTGATCTTTACCGGCAGGAGGCTTACTGTCGGGGAAGCAGAAGAACTGGGGCTGGTGAGAAAAGTTACTGCCCCTGATAAACTGCTGGAGGAAGCGGAAAAGCTGGCAGCTGAGATCATGAACAATTCACCGCTGGCTGTCTGGCAGGCCAAGAAAGCTATTAATATGGGCTTAAATGTTGACCTTTCCACCGGTTTTACCCTGGAGGCAGAATGCTATAATGTATGCCTGAAATCAGCAGACCGGGATGAAGGTTTACGGGCCTTCAACGAGAAAAGAAAACCAGTATTCACCGGCCAGTAAAGGGTATGAGTAAACACTGATAAGGAAGCTCCAATGATGAAGTTTAAGGAACAGGAAATTTACATTACCGACGTCACCGCCCGTGATGGCTTCCAGATGGAAACAGCATGGATTCCGACAGAAATGAAGATTGAGATCATCAACAAAATAGCAGCAGCCGGTCTTAAGCGCATTGAAGCAGCGGCTTTTGTCTCGCCCAAAAAAGTCCCCCAGATGCGCGATGCCGAAAAAGTTGTTACAGCGATTGAAAAGCGGGAAGGATTAAGCATTACCGCCCTGGTCGCCAACCTAAAAGGGACCAAGCGGGCTTTAGCAGCAGAGGTAGACGAAATACAGGCTGTTTTATCGGTCAGTGAAACTCATAATATCAGTAACATTGATAAAGATCTTGATACATCAATTAAAGAAACCGGCCAAATGGCTGAGCTGGTGAAAGCGCACGGTAAAAATTTTAACGTAAGTTTAAGCACTGTATTTGGCTGCTCATTTGAAGGGGTCATGCCGGTTGAAAAAACTGCCCGCGTCATCGAAACCCTGGCCGGGTATGGTATTAGCCTGTTTGTCCTTTCAGATACAACAGGAATGGCCAATCCCAGGCAGACTTATTATTATGTTACTAAGCTGCGACAAGAGTTTCCACAGCTTAAGTTCGGTTTGCATTTCCATAATGCCAGGGGAATGGGGCTGGCCAACGTTCTGGCCGGTTATGAAGCAGGAATAAAGCGCTTTGACTCGGCAGTGGGGGGCATCGGTGGATGCCCCTTTACGCCCAATGCTGCCGGCAATGTCTGTACTGAGGATATGGCTTATATGTTTGAAGAGATGGGTGTAAAAACCGGTGTTGATTTGAAGAAGTTGGTTAAACTGGCAAAGGAAATTGAAAGTCTCCTCGACCGCACCTTACCAGGATTCATGATGAAGGCTTTAAATACAGCAGAGTGCGATTAGATAATACTCAATTACATTTATTTCGGAATAATAAATTGATAAGGCTTTCCAGGCGGATATTGCTCCCGGGAAAGCCTTAATATTTTTGGTCGGGGCGACTGGATTCGAACCAGCGACCCCTTGGTCCCAAACCAAGTGCC
>CAYTER010000016.1:25460-44763 GCA_964436815.1 uncultured Syntrophomonadaceae bacterium | reverse complement strand
ACCTGCCCCTTTTTTCACATAGAAATTTACTATACCTGTGAACAGCCCTATTTAATATTGCTATTTATGCTGCATGGTCAATTAATGAATAATAAATGATGGATGCAATATTTAATAAAACTTATACAGGTGGTGGTAGTTCAGTGAAACAATTTTTATCAACCCGTTGGGGCATTATTTCAGTCGGCCTGTTCATCGGTATTATAGCTTCTCTGCTTCAGTTTTGGGGCAACCCGGCCAATATGGGGATCTGCGTGGCCTGTTTCGGCCGCGATATTGCCGGGGCCCTGGGTTTACACAGGGCGGCAGCTGTCCAGTACATGCGCCCGGAAATAATCGGTTTTGTCCTCGGTTCAACTGCATCAGCCTATTTGTTTAAAGAATTCAGATCCAGGATGGGCTCTGCACCGATCGTCAGGTTTTTACTCGGTGTATTTGCCATGATCGGCGCCCTGGTATTTCTCGGCTGCCCCTGGCGAGCCCTGCTGCGCCTGGCCGGCGGCGATTTGAATGCTATTTTAGGGCTGGCTGGTCTGGCTGTGGGGATCTGGATCGGGACCCTCTTCCTCAGAAATGGTTACAATTTAGGACGGGCCAGCAAAACTCACACCACGGCAGGTTGGATTATGCCCCTGATTATGCTGGGCTTTTTGGTTATAATGCTTTTCAGCCCGCAGATCAGCGGCGAAAACCAAAGCAGGCTGTTATTTTACAGTGTTGAAGGCCCCGGCTCAATGCATGCTCCCCTGATCATTGCGCTGATTGCCGGCTTGGCGGTTGGTTTCGTAGCCCAGAAAAGCCGTTTTTGCACCATGGGTGCAATCCGTGATTTGATTTTGTTCAAACAGACTCACCTTTTTGGCGGCATAGTTGCGTTGGCTGTTGCCGCTTTCCTGACAAACCTGGTCCTTGGCCAATTTAACCTTGGTTTTGTCGGCCAGCCTGTGGCTCACAACATGCATATCTGGAATTTTGCCGGGATGAGTTTGGCCGGTCTGGCTTTTGCTTTAGCCGGCGGGTGTCCCGGCCGCCAGCTTTTCCTCTCCGGGGAAGGAGACGGTGATGCAGCGGTGTTTGTAGTCGGCATGATCGTTGGTGCCGCCGTTGCCCACAACTTTGGTCTGGCCAGCTCTCCTGCCGGAGCGACAACCGGCGGTATAGTTGCGTTGGTAATCGGTTTTGCCGTTTGTATTTTTATCGGTTTGACCATGAAGGGGAAAACAGCCTAAAGCCTTGGAAGGAGGTAATAAGATGTCAGATGTTGTTGATGCCAGGGGTTTATCATGTCCCCAGCCGGTGATCTTGACTGTTAATGCCATTAAAGGTGCCGGTCAGGGTGAGTTAACTGTTTTAGTCGATACTGATACTGCCCGGGAAAATGTAAGCCGGGCGACGGGTGCCCAGGGGTGGAAGGTCCTGGACATAAAGCCGGAAGACGAAGGTTACCGTATTAAAATCGGGAAGTAAATTAAAAGATAATAGTATTCTGGGAAGTCATGAAATTGTCGAATATAAATAAGCACAAGCCGCGCCGGCTAGGTTGCCTGGCCGGAAATCGGCGGCAAGATCATGTTTATTACTGCGCACCGGCCCTGCTGGGTAGCTTCCAAGCCTTCCAGGAGAGCTTTTTTTAAGGCCTCCGGTTTGGTTACGACCCTGGTAAATGCGCCTCCTGCCGCCCGGGCTACCTGCTCCAGCTCTGCCGGCGGATTGATAGAGGTCCAGAATGTATCGTTCGAAACGGCGTACCCTTCGGGATGCTCCCTTATTGCCGCCAGCTGCGCGGCTCCCCAGCCCTGGTTGTTAAAGATTACAGTCATAAAAGGTGTTTTATACTTGCCGGCGACCCAGTAGGCAGCGGTGGGCACCGAAAAAATATAGGTGCCATCACCAGTCAGGGCAATGACATTTTTTCCGGGATTGGCCAGCTTAACGCCGATCGCCGCGCCGCCAAACCAGCCCAGGGCGCTGCCCCCACTCATAAACTTGGTACCCGGTTTATTGCGGTGGATATGCTGTTCCAGCAGGGGCTGGTAAGAAGTGGTTTCATCGAGAATAATGTCGTCGTCACCCAGTACTTCATTTAAGGTGGCGGCAATAAATTCCGGCGTTAATACTTCCTGCATCTGCTCCGCCTCTCTTAAGGTCAGCATGCGCTTCCGGTGTGCTGCTTCTGCCGCTTTTCGCCGGTCAGCCAGCAGGGAAGGATCGGGTAGTTTTACAGCGTCAAGCTTCCTGTTGATCTGTTTGAGCGCTTCATAGGAGTCCGCCTTGAAGTACCCATCAGCCGGGATATACCAGAGCGGTGTATTTTCTTTAAGTGGGTCGACATCAAGGTACAGCACTTCGGCGTTTGGATTCGGTGCTGCCTGAGCTGGTATCCAGGGCAGGTCGCTGTCAATAATCAGGATCAGGTCTGCTTCGGCAATCGCAGCCTGTGGTTTGCAGCCGCCGTGAAGCGGGTGTTTGGCGGGAAAATTCATGAACTGGGCGAAGACTTCCACCACCGGTATGGCGAGGCGTTCACTTAATTTCACCAGTTCGGCTACGCACTGTGGGTTGCGCCCCAGGTAAGAGGTGATCATGACCGGTTTTTTTGCTCCAAGGAGCGCGTTGGAGATCTGCTCCACTGAATCTTCGGCTAGACCGCTTTTCTTGATCGCCCCCCAGCGCCTGATGTCCGGTTTGTGGGGTGTAATTTCTTCTTCCAGTAATTCGCGGGCGGCCATCATATAGACCGGTCCCTGCGGATCGCTGTGAGCGATCTGCAGACCCCGGCAGACAACCTGTTGAATATTTTTACCGGTCCTCAGTTCGTAATACCACTTGGTATATTCCCGCACGATGCCGGCCTGGTCATGGACATTCTGCAGGAATTGAATCGGCGAGGTGCGAGTTCCCTTCAGCTCTCCTTCGATCGTAATCGGTGACACTCCGGCCAGGATAAAAGCCGGCACCCGGCAGCGGTAAGCATTGTGAATTGAACCGCCAAGGTTTTGCGTGCCCACGTCAACATGCACAAAAACAGCCTGTGCTTTACCCGTGGCCTGGGCGTAACCCTGGGCGGCGCTGAGCGCCACCATTTCGTGGGGGCAGATGATGATTTTAGGTTTCGGCAGGCCTTTTTGTTCATACTTGGCCCAGCTTTCAATGATCGGGGGATAGTCAGTTCCCGTATTAATAAAAATGTAGGATACCCCTGCGTCAACCAGGGTATCTGTCAGCGCATCGGCAGCTGTGTATCTGTCAACATTTTGGCCTGGCAAGTTAACCGCTCCTTCACAATGAAAACTTTTTATAGTGTATTTCAGTATATCAGAAGTAAACCCCTTTTCCATCCGGAGCAGCTACAACAGATAATACCCGGTAAGACGATCTCTTGTAAGACTGATTTTTTTCCTTTAAACAATTTGCATCTCATTATCAGATTGGCTATAATTTATGCTGTTGATAATTTAGTATAATAATATAATAAGTAGTAGTGAATGCTCCGGCTTCTTATAGAAGGAGGAACTTCGATGATCATCATCGGCGAGAAAATTAACGGCACCATCCCGAGTGTTAAAAAAGCAATTACGGAAAAAGATGAAGAGTTCATCCGCAGCCTGGCGGTCAGGCAGGCGGAAGCAGGCGCTGATTATATTGATGTTTGTGCCGGCACCTTGCCGGAAGTTGAGGCCGAGACCCTAATCTGGTTGATTGATATCGTGCAGGGCGCTGTTGAGATACCGCTTTCCATTGACAGCCCCAATCCGCGGACTATCGAGCAGGTTTTTCCCCGCGTAAAAAAACCGGGCATTATTAACTCCGTCTCCGCTGAGGGTGACAAGTGCGAGGTTATATTTCCGCTCATTAAGGATACCGACTGGCAGGTCATCGCGCTGACCTGTGACAATGAAGGGATTCCCTCCGATGTGGATAAAAGAGTGGAAATCACTAAAAATATCGTTGACCAGGCGGGCGGTCACAATATCAAACCGGAGCGCATTCATCTCGATCCGCTGGTTATAGCCCTCTCGACCGATAATCAATCGCTCCTTAAATTTATCGGGACCCTGGAACAGACAAAAAAATTGTACCCTGACTTGAAAGTTACATCAGGGTTAAGCAATATTTCATTTGGCATGCCCCTGCGTAAGGCAGTGAACCAGAACTTTCTGGCCATTGCCCTGTATGCCGGCATGGATTCGGCAATCATGGACCCCCTTGATCGCGAAATGATGACCACCCTGTTGGCCGTAGAGGCGCTTCTGGGACGTGACCGGCACTGCCGTAATTTCTCGAATGCATACCGTAAGAACAAGATCGGACCGCTAAAAAGCAATTAAACTTCAGTAATTTCCGATAGAAAGCGAGGATCTCTAAGATGATCAATTATCAGGAACTGACAGAAGCCGTTGGCGAACTGGAAGAAGAAAAAGTATTGGCGATGCTTGAGGAATTTGTTGCCGGCGGCCCGTCGGAAGCCGAAGCCCTGCAGGCTGTTGACGCCTGCCAGAAAGGGATGGTTATTGTCGGCGACCTGTTTGAGAAAGAAGAGTATTTTGTTGGCGACCTGATTTATGCCGGAGAAATGCTGACCAGCGCGATTGATATCCTGAAACCGGCTTTAGGCTCCGACGACAGGACAAAAATCGGCAGTATCCTGCTGGGCACGGTAGCAGGCGATCTTCATAATATCGGCAAAAACATCTTTAAAAGTATGGCCGAAGCGGCCGGTTTTGAGGTACACGATCTCGGAGTTGACGTATCTTCTGATCTCTTTGTGCAAAAAGCCAGGGAACTGGAGCCGGATATATTGGGCATGAGCGGAGTTTTAACTTTAGCGCTTGAATCGATGAAAGATGTAGTAGCTGCTTTTAAAGAAGAAGGCCTCAGGGATAACCTGAAAATTATTATTGGCGGTAATCCCGTAACCAAAGAGGCGGCTGAACAGATGGGCGCTGATGCCCACACCACCAATGCAGCAGAAGGGATTAAAATCTGTAAGGGGTGGGTGAATTAGATGGCCGGGGTAGAAGCATTTAGGGAGGAAAGAGAGCAGCTTTTTGTTGACCTGTTTAATAACAAAATCCCCAAGCGGGTACCGGTGGGTGCGCGTGTAACGTACGAGTTTGCGGCGCAGTACGCCGGAGTTAACCTGCTGGAAGCTCAGTGGCAGACTGAAAATTACGAGGCGATCGCCGATTGTGTCTGCCGTGATTTTTTCTGCGATATGCTGCCGGTAGCGGCCTCCCGGTTCCCAGCCCTCTACACCCAACTGGGAGCTAAAAACTGGCTGATGTCTTCCAGCGGTTTTTTGCAGCATCCCGAAGTGGAGGGTTTGGATAAAGATGAATACGATGATTTTATTGCCTCGCCTTATGACTGCATTGTAGAAAAAGTGCTTCCCCGGCTCTACGGGAACCTGGATACGGGCAATGCGAACCAAAAATCATTAACCATGGCCAAGGCCTTTAAGATTTTTAACGACGAGTTCGCCAGAATCAGGGATGCCAATAACCGGCTGAGGGATAAATACGGTTACGCCAGTGCCAATTTTGGCGCCGGAACCTGTGAAGCGCCCCTTGATTATGTGGCGGATCAGCTGCGGGGTTTTAAGAATATCCTTACCGACATCCGCCGTTATCCCGATCAGGTGGAAGCGGCAGCTAAAGCGGTGACACCCCTGATGATCAAGATGGGCAAATTTAAGGCCCCCAACCCTCTTGGGGCTACGTTTATCCCGCTGCACATGGCACCCTATATGCGGCCTAAAGATTTTGAACGTTTTTACTGGCCGACATTTAAGGAGACTGTGGAAGGGCTGAAAGCGATGGGCCAGCCATCATTTATCTTTTGTGAACAGGATTGGATGCGTTACCTCGATTATCTTTACGAACTGCCGGAAAACACGATCATGCTATTTGAATACGGCGATCCTCAAAAGGTCAAAGATGTTTTGGGAGCCAAGCATATCATCTCCGGTTTTTACCCGATCACCCTGCTGAAAACCGGAACCAGGGAACAGTGTATCGACAAAGTCAAGGAGCTGATCGATATCCTGGCTCCGGGCGGTAAGTATTATTTTTCAATGGATAAAAGCCCTGTTTCGCTTGACAGCGTTGATACTGACAATCTGAAGGCCGTTCTCAGTTACGTTGCGGAACATGCAGTTTATTAAGGAGTGTGTATACTTTGGAAACAAAATATTATCAAACCCTGGACCGGGTAAAGGAAATTTACCCTGATATGAGTGAGCAGGAAGCGGTTTTTGCCGCTCCAAAGGTGGAAGATATTGAAGAGCAGCTGTTCGGGTTCATTATGTTTCTATGTTATTGATTTAGACAAAAGTTCATGGTACAAAGGACTACATATTCGTAATGAATATTAAGATTCTGTTAATATAAACACAGGCAAGTTGACAAAAAATTAAAAATGGGCTATTTTTAAATTACTATCAAACCAAGTGAATTTATAGGAATACAGCCTGTCATATATTTGCAGCGCATCAGCGCTAGTCCGGTGCGGGGTGAATATTGTAGGGATAGAATCAAGATACGGAAGGTGATGTTTATACGAAGCACCACGATTTGCCGGTAGTCCTGTTATACCGGTAGCAGCACAAATTTATGATAAGTGAGGGAAAACTTATGAGTAAGAAATTAATGTTGTTTGTTGGTTTAATTGCTGTGTTTTTTATGCTTTTCAGCGTAGTTGGCTGCGGGACCCAGGAAACTGTTACCGAGCCCCCTGCTGAAGGAGAAGAGCCTGCCGCACCGGTAGAGGTTGTCGAACTGACCTTTGCCCATCCGTTCCCGGCGGGACATCATCATCACGTAGATATTATTGTCCCCTTCGTTGAAGAAATTATGGAGAAAAGCGAAGGCCGGATCGTTATCAACCTGCATCCCGGCGGTTCCATTACTACCGGAACCTCGGCGATTGATGATGTTTCCACCGGCGCTGTTGACATGATCTGGACCCTGCAGGGTTATACTGCAGGCCGCTTCCCGCTGACCGAGTTCATCGAGCTCTTCGACCATTTCGAGTCAGCCGAAGAAGCAACTGCAACCATCTGGGGTCTGCTCGAGCAGAGTGAGGAGTTCCAGGAAGAGTACAGTGCATTTAAAGTTTTCAACTTCTATACAACTGATGTTGGCGATGTTTATACTTCCAACAAACCGATCTATGTTCCCAGCGACCTGCAGGGTGTCAAGCTGAGAAGCGCCAGCCCGATGGTTGACAAGTCTCTGGCTAAATTCGGCGCTACCACTGCCGGTATGCCGATGCCTGATGCTTATGACAACATCGAGCGCGGGGTTGTTGACGGTATGGCAACCGGAGCTTCCGCCATTCCAACTTACAGGCTCTATGAAGTTCTGAGTTACGCAACGGAAGGAATGAACCTTTACGTATCGCCGCAGGTTATGGCTATCAGCTGGGACGCCTGGAACAGGCTGACCCCGGAAGATCAGGCCTTATTTGAAACTATCGGTGGAAAGGAACTGAGCCTTAAGTCAGCCCGTTACTATGATGACCTCCACGATGGTGGAGTAGAAGCAATGATCGCGGAAGGCATGGAAGTGCACATGCTTACCCCCGAGGAAAAAGCTGCATTTGCCGAGCTGGCTGCTCCGGTAGTGGAAGAATACATTGCCGAAATGACCGGCAAAGGTTATGATGCCCAGGGCTTCTACGACCTGATGATTTCGATCAGGGACAGCCTGAGATAAATAAAGCCGGGCTTCAGATTCAAAATGCTAAAGTATTAAATCTTGGCGTTTGAATTTTAATTAACGGTTACGGTGGCTGATAAAAAAGCCACCGTAACCCTTTTGCATCAAGTCAGGGAGTAAAATATATAATTCGCTTATCCCTATCCCGAATACTTGGGGGGTGTTTCTGCTTGCGGGAAATGATCAAAAAAATCAACTATTATTTACAATATATCAGTGTGGTGACGATGGTCGGGCTGATGTTGATGACTGTTGCCGACGTGATTATGCGCAGTTTCATGAACCGGCCTATTTCGGGCAGTTATGAACTGACCAACCTGGTGCTCACATTTATTGTGTTTTTCGGGGTTGGCTATGCCCAGCATTTTAAAGAGCACGTGGTGATTGATGTCGTCTACGAACGCTTGCCGTACAAAGGTCGCCGTTTTATCTCAATTCTCAGTTCCCTGATCTACCTGGCAATAACGCTTCTGATCTGCTGGGTGGTTTTTGATTACGGCCGAACTTTGGTATCAACTAACGCCAGCACCGCAATTCTGAAAATCCCGCTCTGGCCGGTAGCCATGATCGCCGCGATTGGGCTGATCGGCTATATTCTTGCCATTATATCTGATTTGCTTCTAATCAAGGAGGGAGGGGTACTGAGCAATGACGTCGATTGAAATCGGAATCCTGGGTATCATCTTTCTTCTTGTTTTACTGGTGATCAGAATTCCTGTCGGGATTGCCATGACCATAGTAGCTATTTTGGGCAACATTATGCTGACTTCCACCGGGCCGGCCATGAAAAAATTAGGTATTGATATTATTTCGATTACCCAGACTTACAGTTTCAGTGTAATTCCGCTTTTTGTCCTCATGGGGTTGTTCCTCTCCAAGGCCAACCTGGGAGCTGATTTATACGAAGTGATCAACGGTATCATCGGCAGAATCAAGGGTGGCATGGCCATCGCCACTATCGGCGCCGGGGCTGCTTTTGGCGCTGTCTGCGGATCTGTTGTTGCATCGGTTTCCACGATTTCAGCTGTTGCTGTGCCGGAAATGCGCCGCTACAAGTATGATCCCGGTTTTGCCGCCGGAGTTTCTGCCGTCGGTTCAACCTTAGGGGTGGTCATCCCGCCCAGCACCGCCCTGGTGGTCTACGGCGCCCTGACCGAGGAGTCAATCGGCCAGGTTCTGATCGGTGGGTTTTTACCGGGGATTATGACCATGATCCTGTTAATGGTTACGGTCTACCTGGTTTTGCTCTGGAAACCGAAACTGGCGCCCGCTGCGCTTACGGAAAAGATTCCTTTTCCCTGGCAGGAACTTAAATATGTGTGGGCAATTCCCCTGATCTTTCTGCTCAGTATCGGCGGTATTTACGGTGGTTTCTTTACTCCGACGGAAGCCGGGGCAGTGGGAGCGTTCCTGTCGCTTATATTTTCGGTTGTTGTCGGCCGGTTAAAGTGGAAAAACTTTATCGATGCGATTATTGCCTCGGTCAGGATCACGGCCATGGTCTTCATGGTTTTGATCGGCGGAAAGCTGTTTGGCGCCTTTCTGACCAGAAGCTTAATTCCGATGCGTCTGACCGACTATATCGATGATCTGCATATTGCGCCTTTTTTTATCATTCTCATTATCCTGGCCATCTATACGATCATGGGGACCTTTATGGACGAAATGGCCACCCTGGTAATCATGACCCCGATCATTTATCCGATTGTTATGTCCCTTGGCTATAACGGGGTCTGGTTTGGCGTTATGACCATTATGATGCTGCTCACAGGTCTACTCACTCCGCCGGTGGGTGTGGTCAGCCTTGTGGCTTCATCAATTACCAAGGTGCCTTCGGCACAGGTATTTGCCGCCCAGTGGCCTTTCTGGATAACTTTACTCATTGCTTCTGTGTTGGTTGCCGCTTTTCCGCAGATCGTTTTATTCCTGCCCGGCCTGATGTTTTAGGCTGGCAGCATTAAGATTATAGCCAGGCAAGAAGAATCATCGCTAGCGTGTTGACCTGTTACTTTTCATTCTTTGTCTTTCTCTGTTATGATTAGGACAAATCGGAGAACAGTGAAAACACGCTTTTATTTTTTATACTTTGTTTTATAAAGCGTTTGAGGAGGTTAATCATGGCCCAGGATTTTTCAAAACTGAAACGGCCCAAACAGGCCATGCCCGGGTTTGTTAAAACAGCCTTGCTAAGGCGGGGGTTAATGGATGCTTATAAAAAACGCCCGGCTTACCAACAGAATGACTACCTGAGCTGGATCGAACAGGGCAAGCTGAGAGAAACCAAGCAAAAGAGACTGGACCAAATGCTCGATGAGCTGGAGAAGGGCGGGAAATACATGAATATGGAGCATCCCCCCTCGGCAAAAAATAAAGAGAAACCATAAGGGGAGATCAATTCTAAGTCATCGCCAATTTATCATCCGCTTTTACTGCCCGCTATAACTGCGCTTTATAATGTTCGGCGACCTTTTGCAGCATGCGGAAAGATTTGGCTACTGTTTCCTCCCCGTCGAGGTTGACCAGGCAGCAGCGGGCCGGGGCCAGCCAGGCCTGTTTCAGGATCTGCTCGCGGGGGATGCCGCTCTGATCAAGGCTGTTCCAAAGGTTGTCAAGATTAGCGATCATAGATTTTACGCTTTCCCGTTCAAATTCCTCAGTCAGGGTCGGGGTAATTCCCCAGGAAATAATGCCGCCCCGATCGAGAAAACTTTTCAGATCATTGTTGTAGCGGCTGAAAATATGACCACGGGCTAAAACATCCAGGGAGAGTACGTCAAGATTTAACTGTAACAGAAAAGACCAGTCAGGATTGCCACAAAGATGTACTCCGGCAGGCCCTGGGAATTTTTCCAGGAAAGACCGGTAATCCTGAGCAGCTCTTTCGCTGGTATAGCCGGTAAAAGCCATAAAAATCATTTCCAGGCCGGGTTCGTCAACCCAGACGAAAGCTCCGGGGTGCACTTTTTGCATTTCGCTAAGCTGAGCCTGCAGTTTTTTCGCTACAAAGTCAAAAACCAGGTCCCGCACTTCATCGTAGTAGATCATCGGTTTTTTATCTTCATCAATAATCTTCAGCCCGTAACTGACCGGTCCGATACTCTGTCCCCTGATGAATTGGTAGGAAGAGAGATCGAGTTCAAGGAACTGGTGAAAGACTACAGAGTAATCGGGGGAGAGGCGGAAAAAATCTTCATCCTCCCAGCGGGGCAGGTATTCTTCCAGATCGGCATAAAATTTTTCAATCGAAAAGCGTACTTCCCGTTTTTCAACATCCAGGACAATACCGGGAAAATGCTCCGATATCTGGGCATACATATCTTCAAAGAAGTTTACTTTCGGCAGCTGTGGCCAGTAGGGGATGTCCAGCGTCAGGGCCAGTTTGAGCGCTTTATTCACATCGGTGTGGGGCATAATGCCCATGGCGGTAGTCTGGCAGTTTCCTTCCAGTTTCAAAAGTATTCACCTCAGCGCAATTGATAATCAATATATTCTTGGCTGAGATAAGAAGCTCCTGCCTTGATTTGCGATAGAATTAGTTGCATTAATCAGGCAGCTGTGATATCTTTGGGGTGCTAATGCAACTTGGTTGCATTAATCGGGCAAACTTTCTACTGGCAAAGATCAAATCTTATCCGTATCTTAATAGCGTATATCAAGGCAATAGTAATAAAAATCAGGTGCTAAGGGTGGAGTTATATGCGTTCCATTATATTATTAATGTTGTTCTGCCTGCTGATGGTTATAACACTGGGCTGTAGCAGTGAAGAAGTTCCGGAAACGGTTTCTGGAGAACCGATCAAAGTCGTGACAACAATTTTCCCCCTGGCTGATTTGATCGGGCAGTTGGGTGGCGATCAGGTGTCGGTCAGCCACCTGCTTCCTACCGGCGCCAGCCCTCATACTTATGAACCAACAACCGATCAAGCCCGCCAGGTAGCCGATGCCCGGTTGTTTGTTTATGTCGGGGCGGGCCTTGATGACTGGGCTGTAAAACTGGCTGAAACGGGGAGCCGGGATCTCCCGGTATTGGAGCTTGCCCGGTCCATCAACCTGTTGGAAATTGATGATTGCGATGATCATGACAGCGAGGATCAGGCGGGCTTTGACTATTGTTGCGAGTATGACAGCGTAGTTCCTGAAGCGGATGACGATGACGATCACGATCAGGATTGCGATCATGGTCATAGTGGCACGGGTGACCCTCATTTCTGGCTCGATCCCAACCTGGTCAGCAATCAGCTGTTACCCGGGATTTACGCTGAGCTTTGTGTTATCGCTCCTGAACTTCAACCCTATTTTTATGATAACTTGATTAATTTGCAAGCGGAGTTGAACAGCTTGGACCAGGAGATTGAAGAACACCTTTCTGCTGCCGGCAAAAATGATTTTATCTCCTTTCATTCAGCCTGGCAGTATTTTTCCAAACGATATGGTTTGCATGAGCTGGCGGTAGTGGCTTCATTTCCAGGACAGGAACCCTCGGCCGGATGGATTGCCGAGCTGATCGAAATAATCAAAGAACATAATGTGGGGGCTATCCTGGTCGAACCGCAGTTTTCCGGAGCCCTGGCCGCGGCAATAGCTGCTGAAACAGGAATTAAAGTCCTCACTGTTGATCCTCTCGGAGGAGAGAATCTTCCTGACCGCGGATCTTACCAGGCTCTGATGCGTTATAACCTGAATGTTTTCCGGGAAGCACTGGACTAGCGAAAAGAGGTTTTATTATGGAACCGGTGATCAGCAGCCGTAACCTGGTTGTCAAATTAGCTGGAATGACAGTTCTGGAAGAGATCTCTTTTGATGTTGCTCCGGGGCAAATGGTTGGCATTGTCGGGCCAAACGGTGCCGGTAAAACAACGTTGCTGAGGACAATCCTGGGTCTTGTTTCGATCGATTCAGGAGAGCTGACAGTTTTAGGACAGCCGGTTAGCCGGATCAACAGCCAGAGAGGCCGAATCGGTTATATGCCACAGCGCCTTTTATTTGAAAGGCGCTTTCCCTTATCGGTTGCCGATGTTGTGGCTACCGGGCTGTTAACCCGTTCCACGTTCTTAAAGCGGGTCAAAAACGCAGATCTGAAAATTAAAGAGGTCCTTACCCAGGTTGGGATGGAGGAATATCATTTCAGACCTTTCCAGGACCTTTCAGGAGGGCAACAGCAGCGAGTCCTGCTGGCCCGTTCACTGGTGCGTAAGCCTGAACTGCTATTACTGGATGAGCCTAACGCCGGCCTTGATTTTCCGGCCCAGCAGAATTTTTTTGACTTGCTGCAGCTGTTGCGCCGGCAGCAAAACCTGACGGTATTCATGGTATCCCATGATCTGGTATCAATAGCGGCAATTGCAGATTCATTGCTCTGCATCGATCGTAAGATGCACCTTCACGGCAGACCGGGCGAAGTGCTGTACAGCCACGAACTGCAGGATGCCTATCGCTGTGAATTTGACTTTTTGCGGATCGCGATCCGTACAAAGGAGGATGATTGCCGGTGAGCGAGCTTTTCTCCTACAGTTTTATGCTTCGGGCCCTGGCTGCTGCAATCCTGGTTGGCCTGCTCTGTTCAACCCTTTCGTTTTTCGTGGTCCTTAAAAGGCTGTCATTCCTGGGGGCCGGTATTTCCCATACTGCTCTTGGCGGGATCGCTATCGGATTGGTCAGCGGGGTTAACCCGGTTCTGACCGGTAGTATCTTTGCCGTTGGCGCGGCTGTTTCAACCGGTTTTATCAGCAAAACCGGTAAAGTAAGCGAAGATACGATTATCGGTGTCTTTTATGCTTTTGGCATGGCGCTTGGGATTGCCCTGATCAGCACTTTTAAGGGTTATTATCCGGAACTGTTTTCACTTTTATTTGGCAATATCCTGGCGGTATCAAATCAGGACATCTGGCTGATTGCCATAGTCAGCAGTGTAATTCTACTTGCTCTGGCTCTCTTTTTCAAAGAGCTCCTGGCAATCTGTTTTGATGAAGAGATGGCCATGGCAGGCGGCCTGCCGGTAAGCTTGCTTTACATGGGATTACTGGCGGCGATCGGTTTAACGATCATGATTTCAGTACAGTTGGTGGGAGTGGTTCTGGTTGCTGCCCTGATTGTCATTCCGGGCGCTACCGGTTACCGTTTGAGCGTCAATTACCGGGGTATGCTTGTTGTCTCAATGATCACCGGCTTGCTGGGCAGTGTAGGCGGGTTATTTTTATCATACTATTACCCTGTGCCGCCGGGGGCGGCGATCGTTCTTTTAATGACCATGCTTTATGTATTGGCAATCGCCGTAAAACCGCTGTCCGGCAGCAGGTTTAAAGCGGGTGAGGTGCAGGATAATGTCAGGTGACTATGCGGCGGAGCTGCTCAAAGATCACGGCTTGAAACAAACTACCGGGCGTCTGGCCCTGCTTTCTGTGTTAATTGAAGCGGAAAAACCTTTGTCCCACCGGGATATTTGCGCGGCTCTCGGAGACCTCTACTACGATCCGGTCAGTGTTTACCGTTCCCTCGAATGTTTTATCGAAGCCGGTTTTGTGCACAAAGTGGAGGACGAAAACCGGACCTGGCTTTTTGCCCTTTGCACCTGCACAGAAGGCAGCCACTGTCATCCGCATTTTTTTTGCCGATCCTGCGGCAGATGCGAATGTCTGAAAATGTATCGCATACCGGCCATTGCTGAGTTGCGGCAGGACTATGTCATCGAGGAACAACGCTATTACATTATAGGAATCTGCGGCAGTTGCAGGAAAAACGGCTCTTTAAACCAATAGGGTGAGCAGGATTTTAACCAGTTCCGGATCAAACTGTTTGCCGGAACATTTCTTGAATTCAGTGATGATCGCTTCACGGGTCATCTTTTTTTTGTAGGGTCGGCCGTTACTCATTACTTCATAAGCATCTGCAACTGTGGTGATGCGGGCCAGTAAAGGTATTTCGCTGCCCTTTATCCTGCGTGGATAGCCGCTTCCATCAAAGTTCTCGTGATGGCTGAGGATATCTTCGGCAACATGGGCGAATTCTTCAGTGGCCAGGGCAATCCGGTATCCGGTTTCCGGGTGCTTTTTAATGATTTCCCACTCTGTTTCGGTCAGGGCGCTTTTCCCGGTCAGGATTTCCTCCGGAATGTTGATTTTGCCGATATCGTGCAGAGTGATCAGCAGGATCAGCCGGTTTATTTCTGAGTCAGGCAGCCCAAGCCTTGAAGCGATTTTGACGGCAATATCCTGCATATTACGGGTATGCGTTTCTGTTTCATAGCTTTTGGCCGCGAGGGTGTTCAGAAGCGCGGTTAATACAGCACTCTTGGTACTTCTGCTTTCGGTGAGCTTTTGCTCGTACATACTGTTTTCGGCTTTTTTAAGGATATCCGTCAGGGTGGAAGACATATCGTTCCTGGTCGCTGTGCCCAAAGCGATGGAAACTGGAAAATCTTCTACACACTCAAGACTGCACTTGTCAATAATCCGTTTCCTGATCAGTTCAGCGGCTTCTTTGCCTGTTTGCGGCAGCAGGATGACAAATTCGTCGCCGCCCCAGCGGGCAGCGATATCTTCAGCGCGAATATTGCTACTGATGATTTCGGCGGCTTTTAAGAGCAGCTGATCTCCCTTAAGGTGGCCGTAAGTGTCATTAACCAGTTTAAGGCCATTAAGATCGGCCATGATGATGCTGACCGGCAGCTGGCGGACGCTATCTAATCGGTTCAACTCTTCTTCCAGAAAGTAGCGGTTGTAAAGGTCAGTCAGCTGATCGTGAAAACTCATGTGCCGGACTTTGTCTTCCGCCTCTTTGCGCTCGGTAATGTCTTCGACGATACCGATCCCGCCTTCTGCTGATCCAAAGGAAGCGCCGAGCGAACGAATCGGGGCAAATGTAGCCCTGACCGGTGTTATTTTGTCGGCAGTGACGGAATGGTAAAAATCCTCGTAATTTGCCACTTCTCCCTGAAGAGCCCGCCTGACGGCATTGCTGATGTTTTTGTCTGGCAGCTCCAGCATATTTAAGCCAATCAGCAGCTGGTAAGAGGAACCGATAATTTTAACAAAATTGTCATTACAGTCAGTAATGATCCCATTACGATCAAAGTGTAAAACGCCGAGGGGCGAGCGTTCAAAAATCAGGCGGTATTTTTCTTCGCTTTCGCGGATCGCTTTTTCCGCTTTGATAATATTACTGATATCGGTCATCACGGCCAGGCTCCCGCTGAATTGGCCGCTTACGGCATCAAAGCGCGGCGAGGCGCTGATCTGAACCGGTACGGCAGTGCCGTCTTGATGACGAAGCTCCAACCGGTAGCGTTCATCAGCGCCTGATTCCCTTTTTTGATCGGCCCTGCGGGCTATCTCCTGCTGCTGTTCCGGTACAAATAGAAACCAATGGCGGCCAAGCAGTTCACTTTCAGGATAGCCGATCATTTCCGCCAGGGCAGGGTTGATATATTCAATGATCCCCTTTTGATCACAGACGATGATCCCTTCTTCGGCGTTTTGGACAATATTTTCATTGAAATTTTTTAATTTTAAAAGCTCCAGGCGGCTGAGCTGGATCGTGTTTCGGTTTCTGACTAATACGACCAGCAAAATAAGCAGTAAAAAAGAGAGGATGGTCATGCCCAGCGGCAGGGCGGCTCTTAAAGCAACATCACGGTTCCAGGTGCTGGCGTCGAAATCCATGCCGATTATGGCCAGCAAATGATTATCTTCCGGATCTAAAACCGGAACAAGCACTGAAATCCATACTCCCCAGGCATCGATTTGCGGGCCTTCGACTACCGGTTGGCCTGTTTCAAAAACGCTCATCAGCAAGGCTGACGCTTCACTGTAATAATCTCCCGGGGCTGAATAATCTTCTGACTCCGGCGGTTCGCTGTCAACCAGAAAAATAATATCTCCGTTTTCAGTCTGGCGCATCAGATAGACAAAGCGGCTTTTTTCATTTGCTTTATTGATTGCTGCCAGCTGGTCTTTCAGGCGCTGATAATCGGGATTTTGCAGGTCAGCAGTTGTTCCGCTCAGTGAAGTTATGCGCTCAGGATTGATCGCCGGGGCGACCATCTCTAACTGCTGCAGGGCATCACTTCGCATTGAACGGTCTGTGCGGTGGACGGTATACCAGGATCCGACGATGCCGGCCAGAATTAAGACAATGCTAAGAAACAAGGCGTTTCTGGCCACCAGGTTGGGAATGGAAGCACTAAATACTGCCAGGTGTTCTTTCAAGCGATCTAAAGCACTGCCGGCGCCGATTTCTTTTCAACTCCCCGAGACAAAAAGGTTTCAGGTTTATTTCGGGGTCTGTCTGTTAAATCCTTTTGCCTTTAGGTGTCGAGCGCCTTAAAAGATCAGATCATGTTTGCTATCAAGATAAGGATCTTATTTCCTAACGAACCAAAAAGATTATAATTTTGTCTAATCTGATAGAACTAGTTTTTCATAACTATCTTGATTAACCGAGAAAGAGGAGGGGCTAGCATGAAAACCAAACTGATCATTTCACTGGTGCTTGTGTTTATTCTGTTGGTCACAGGAGGCTGTAGTGCCTGGTTTGCCGGGGGCCCGGATGAGCCGGGTGAACCTGACCAGGAAGAGAACAGCCTGCCACCGGAGATTGAAAAATGGGTGGAAGACAGCCTGACTATCTTTGTAGGGCAGGCTCGCCGCTTTGAAGACAAACTTTACCTGCTTGCCACTTATGGCGAAAAAATGACCGGAGGCTATCTGGTTGAGATCACTGCTGTCAGTGAAGAAGCTGATCGGCTGGTGGTGACGGTTAATTTTAGCGATCCCGGTGAGGATGAGATGGTGACCCAGGCCTTAACCTACCCCTATGATCTCGCAGTGATCGATGATCCGGGGTTGCCGGTTGAGTTTATTGCAACGGGCGCCCAGAGTTATCTGCCAACCCTTTATGGCCTTGATTACCTGCCTGCCGGAAGTTATGGCTCCCAGTGGATCAGGATTTTCAGGCCTTTACCGGGAGATCTGGTTGAGGATACCTTCCGCGTCGAGGGAATCGGTAACGTTTTTGAAGGTAATATTCAGTACCGGCTGCTTGATGCCGGAAGCAATCTGCTTGATGAAGGATTTGTCACAGCGGCAATGGGCGATTGGGGGTTTTTCAGTTTTGAATTGGAAGCAGGAGGCCTTACTGGCGGATCTGCCCTCCTTTTGGAACTTTTTACTGAAAGTCCGAAAGACGGCAGTCTGGAAAACCTGGTTAGCATCGATCTTACAGTTAAATGAGCACCTGATGGCGCAGAACGGGACAGTATTGCCATTGCCAACAGTTCCGGATATAATTGCCGTGGGATAAAAATACGGGCATCTTTTAAAGATGCCCTGTTATTCGTAGCCTGGAATTTTAGGCTGATAATTACCCCGGATCGATGGAGGCGATAATATGGCAATTGCAAAGTTAGTGGTCGCTCTCGGCGGTAACGCCCTGCAGAGCAAGGGAGCTCCGGCAACGGCTGAAGCTCAGCTCGAGGTAGTCAAAAAGACGGTAGAATATATAGCCGAGATGAGCAAGCTCGATTACGAACTGGCTATTGTGCATGGAAACGGGCCACAGGTAGGCAACATCCTGTTAGCCACCGAGGCTGCTGCCGACGTTGTGCCGGCCATGCCCTTTGATGTTTGTGGGGCGATGAGCCAGGGCTATATCGGCTATCATATTCAACAGGCGCTTCGTCACGCCCTGCAGAAGAGAAACCGCAATGTACCGGTAGTGACCATTGTTACCCAGGTTGTCGTTGACGAAAAAGACCCGGCCTTTAACAATCCCACCAAGCCGATCGGTCCTTTTTACAGCGAAGAAGAAGCAAAAAAGATTGCCGCTGAAAAGGGCTATGTCATGAAAGAAGATGCCGGCCGCGGCTGGCGGCGGGTGGTTGCTTCCCCGATGCCGAAACGGATTGTGGAGTTTTCCTGCCTGCGGGAACTCTGGGATACGACGATCGTGATCACGGCCGGCGGCGGAGGGATTCCGGTAGTTGAGGATAAGGACGGCTCGCTGAGAGGGGTGGCGGCGGTTATTGATAAAGATCTGGCTGCATCACGCCTGGCCGATGATATTGATGCGGACATCCTGATGATCCTGACTGAAGTGGAAAAAGTATCGCTTAACTTTAACAAGCCTGATCAAAAGGACCTGGATCAGATTACCGTGGATGAGGCTAAGCAGTATATAGCCGAAGGGCACTTTGCACCGGGCAGCATGCTGCCGAAGGTTCAGGCGGCTGTAAACTTTGTTAAGGATAACCCCGGTAAAAAAGCGATCATTACCTCGCTTTTCAAGGCGCTTGATGCGTTGGAGGGTAAAACGGGGACCACGATCAGCTAATGCCGATAATCTGATTTAAGGTTGGCATATTAAAAAGTTTATAGTAGAATAGACGGAAAGATAAATGGTTTTCATCGATTTCCAAGGAGGCTGTTACTTTGAATAAAGTCAGGAAACCGGTCACATACGCAATTATCATCTTGATCATATTTTTAATTCTTTTCCAGGGGTCGGCTGTGTTTGCCGCCTCCCGCTTTCAGGAGGTTTTAACCCGCTTCACCAACATTTTTACCCACACCGGCCTGGTGGAACATGAGCAC
>CAYTER010000016.1:13049-25360 GCA_964436815.1 uncultured Syntrophomonadaceae bacterium | reverse complement strand
GGCTGGTGGAGCCTGCCTTAAGCGTTAGGTTACGCTGTATAAATTCAAATTCGCACAACAAGGCACCCGCTGAACCAGGTTCAGGGGTGCCTTTTAAATTGGGGAGCGCTGACCATGATTGATAACGGCGGTGATAAAAAAGTTTTAGTAGCCATGAGCGGCGGGGTGGACAGTTCCGTTGCCGCCATGCTGTTGAAGCGGGCCGGGTACCGGCCAATCGGGATCACGATGCGGCTCTGGGTCGATCCGGAATCGGAAGAGGCAGCCGGTGATCAGCAGCAGGGCTGCTGCTCCCTGGGCGCTGTTAATGATGCCCGCCGGGTGGCTGATCTGTTGGAAATACCCCATTATATTTTAAATATGAAAGATCTTTTTTATAATACCGTAGTCAGCAATTTCACCGCTGAATATCTGAAAGGACGGACACCAAACCCCTGTGTGGAATGTAACCGCCACCTGAAGTTTTCTGCCCTGTTGGAAAAAGCGGCCGGACTGGGCATCGATTTAATTGCGACCGGTCATTATGTGCGCAATGTTTATGATGCGGATGAAGATCTCTACAGGCTCTATTGCGGCAAAGATCGCCACAAAGACCAGAGTTATATGCTTTATATGCTTGGCCAGAATGAGTTGGCCCGGGTGCTGTTTCCCCTGGGTAATCTGACCAAACAGCAGGTTCGGGAGCTTGCAGAAACAGCCAAACTGCCTGTTGCCGACAAGGCCGAGAGTCAGGAGATCTGTTTTATTCCTGACAACGATTATCACCGCTTCCTCGAGCGGGAATTTCCCGCGGCCATGAAACCGGGGGATATTGTGTCCCCGGAAGGCGAGCTATTGGGCCGGCACCGGGGTATCGCCTTTTACACCGTCGGTCAGCGTAAGGGGCTTGGCTTAACTTCGCCAAGGCCACTTTATGTTATTAGAATCGATGTAGAGCAGAACCGGCTTGTAGCAGGTTTTGGTGAAGAACTCTACAGCAGCGGTTTAATGGCAACTGATTTGAGTTATGTCAGGGGAGAGGCCGCGTCGGAACCGTTAGAAATTACGGTTAAGATCCGCTACCGGGCCCCGGCTGTTCAAGCGATGCTTTACCCTCCTCTATCCGGTCTGGCCAAAGTGATCTTTGAAACTCCACAAAAAGCAATTACGCCGGGGCAATCAGCAGTTTTTTATTGTGATGAGGAAGTTATCGGTGGCGGTATTATTGAAAGCCCCTGCTGATCGGCTTCTGTCAGCCTCCTTAGACTACCGATAATAACAACAAAAAGCTTCTTGACAGATCAAGGTGAATCCTTTAGTCTTAAAGAGTAATACAAAATACTAAAAACGTGCTACTCCGGTAGGCGAATTTCTGCCGCTGGCATGTTCCAGGAGGTTACTGCAGTGAAAAGAGACTTGAATTTAGCAGTTTGTTTAGTATTAGTTTTGGCAGCCCTGCTTCTAATGGCCGGCTGTGCAGCGGAACCGGCAGTTGAGGAAGAGCTTCCGGTAGAAGAAACTGCCGCAGCCGGAACTCTGGTTTTTACCGCCAATGGCGAAGAATTTATCCGGGAGGGTTTTGTCTGCAAAGATGGCTGGGAACTGACCTTTGATCATGCCTATATTACCCTGGCATCGATTTCTGCTTTTCAGACCGACCCACCATATGATACGGAAATGGGCTGGGACATAGATGACCTGGTCCAGGTCAGGGTTGATCTGACCGGCATTCACACAGTGGATCTTGCTGCTCCGGATGCTGATCCGGTTGTTGTCGGAGAAGCAGCCAGCGTTCCGGACGGCAGATATAATGCTCTTTCCTGGGAGCTGGTCCGGGCGCCGGAAGGACCGGCTGAAGGTTTTGTTGTGCTGTTGCTGGGCCAGGCTGAAAAAGACGGCGAACTGATTGAATTTAGCCTGGGACTGGACCGGGAGGTTGCTTATCTCGGCGGTGAGTATGTTGGAGACGAAAGAAAGGGCATCCTCCAGGCTGGCGGCAGTGCTGAAGTGGAGATGACGTTTCACTTCGATCATCTATTCGGCGATTATGATGAGGATCCTGATGACGAGTTAAACCTTGAAGCGCTCGGGTTCGGCCCGCTTGCTGCCCTGGCCGTTGACGGTGCCCTGGAGGTCAGCTTAAACGATCTGAAAACGATGCTGTCAGCTGCTGATTTTGAGCTGCTGGAGGCCGTGATGACCCACCTCGCCCATGTTGGTGAAGGCCATGCCCTGGCTGTATTTCTGGATTAAAAGCTTCCGTTGATGATTAGCTTAAGGCAGGCGAAACCTGAATGAGAATGTTAAAAGAAAAATATATAATCCCCGGTTGGATAAGTTTTTGCGCAATATTGATCCTGTTCCTGATTCCACTAAAAACTGCCGCGCATGGCGTGGATATCACTGCTGCACCGGTCAGCGCGGTTGAAATTATAGCGCTTTACGACTCCGGGTTGCCGATGGCCGGGGGCCAGGTGACAATTTATGCACCCGATGATCCACTTGAACCATGGCAGACCGGGATTTGTGATCAAGATGGCCGTTTTGTTTTTGTGCCCGATTACAGCCGACCAGGCCTGTGGGAAGTTCAGGTCCGTCTGGCAGGGCACGGTGATTTAATCAGGGTTGAAGTTACTGAAGCGGAAGAAGCTCAGGCTGAAAGTGCTGGTGGCCTCAGTCTCCTGCAAAAAATTGTAATGGCCCTGGTCATTGCCTGGGGTGCGGTCGGAACAGCCCTCTATTTTAGCAGGAGGAACAACTGATGCATATACCTGACGGCATTTTACCGGTATCAGTTGCCCTGAGCGGTTACGCAGCCGCTGGGGGGATGACCTGGCTTTCGCTTAACAGGATCAAGAAAAAGTTTAAAAATCCGCGGGAGTTGATCCCGCGGGCATCTCTTTTGACAGCCGCCTTTTTTGCCGCCTCCCTGATCCATATCCCGGTACCGCCAACCAGTGTGCACCTTGTCCTATCAGGCCTGATGGGCGTTATTCTCGGCTGGTTTGCCTTTCCTGCCATATTGGTAGGGCTCTTTTTTCAGGCGGTGATGTTTCAGCATGGCGGTCTTACGACTATGGGTGTCAATGCCTGCCTGATGGGGATTCCGGCTTTGCTGGCCGGAGCGCTCTTCCGGGCCCGCCGTTACTTTGGCGCAGATCGCAGGGTGGTAAACGGATTGCTTGCTTTCAGCGGCAGTTTTTTGGCTATGATGCTGGGGGCATTAACGGCAGCGCTGCTTTTAATTTATACCATTCCTGCTCAATTGGATGTTGCTGCAGAAAGGGCAGCAATCATCACCCTGGCCGGAGCACATCTGCCAATCGCCCTGCTTGAAGGCATATTTACTGCCCTGGTGGTCTTATTCCTGCTGCGCGTTAAACCGGAGCTGCTGGAGCTGAAAGAAAAGTGATCTCCCCGAATCTCACCGCTATCCCCGATACAAATGTGCTGTTACGTTGGGAGGTCCGTCACAAGCTGGTCGGTTTGCTCGCCTTGATTTTTAGCTTTGCGTTCATCCGGGAACTAATTCTTCTGCCTCCGATCATTGTCATTGCCATTGCAATTTACAGGTTATCAGAGCTTTCGTTTCCTTATTATTGGTCGCGTCTTCGACTGCCGGGGATATTTCTTTTAACCCTGGCCCTTGTTTTGCCTTTTGGAGCGGGAAGCACTATTCTGTTCAGGCTTGGTCCGCTGGCCCTCAAGCTTGAAGGAAGCCTGAGTGTTTTGCTGATCGTGGTCAAATTCCTCTGCATATTTGCCCTGGTACTTGTGCTTTTTGCCGGAACACCGCTGCAGAAAATAATTAGCGCCTTTCACAGCCTGGGCCTGCCTCCTTTGCTGACCGAGATGATCATGTTTACCAATCGTTACATCTACCAGCTCGCGGGTGACCTGCGCCGAACCCAGGTGGCAGCGGGGTTAAGAGGTTTTAAGGGCAGAAATGCAGGCACCTTGAAAACGCTTGCTTATATTATCGGTACTTTACTGGTCCGCAGCCACAACCAATCCGAAAGAGTGTTTCAGGCGATGACTCTGCGCGGATATGGCGAAGAAACCTTTTCTAGGCAGGTGGATCAAGTTTCCATGGGGGACAGAGCCGCCCTGGTTGCTTCCCTCTTATTTGCGGCAACCCTCATTATCCTTCAGCTCTTTTTCTTTTCCTCCTGCTAAGAGACCTGCTCTTAAAGGCGATCTCAAACAGCTCTTGTGATATAATCTTTAGAAAGCAGTGAAAAGGGGATCGGTTATTGTCTGCAGTTCTAGCGATCAGTGATCTGGTTTTCAGCTACCCGGGACAGTCCGCGGTTATAAATGGGATCAATCTGAGTATACAGCACGGCGAAAGGGTTGGTTTAATCGGTCCGAACGGGGCCGGAAAAACATCCCTCTTTTTATTAATCTGTGGTATTGCCGCTGCCGATCAGGGCATGATTGAGGTCCTCGGTTCGCCGGTTATAAAAGGCCGCTTTAACCCATCGATCGGTATGGTCTTTCAACATACCGCCGATCAGCTGATCTGCCCCACCGTGCGGGAGGATATTTCCTTCGGCCCTCAAAATATGGGCATGACGGCTGCTGCTGTAGCCGATCAGGTTAACCGCTCTGCTCTGAAAACCGGCATTACGCCGCTTTTGGATCGGGTGCCCCATCAGCTTTCGAGTGGGGAGCAACGCCTGGTAGCCCTGGCCGGGATACTGGCCATGCAGCCGCGGCTTTTGATCCTGGACGAGCCCACGGCAGATCTCGATCTGCGTTATCGCCGGCGGTTGGTTGGAATGTTGAACGAAATGGCGGAAAAAACGATGTTAGTAGCTTCCCATGATCTTGAATTTATCCTTGAGGTATGCAACAGGGTGATTTTGCTTGACCGGGGCAAACTGAGAGCAGACGGTGAGCCGCCGGTGGTGATGGCAGATCGCTTACTGATGGAGGACCACGGCTTGGAGGTTCCCCATTCGCTTACTGACACATGGCACCAACATCGCGGAACCAAGCCGGAATGAAGCTAAACTTGGTTGAGCCGGGGAGGGAAGCCGGTTATGCTGGCTAAAATCATTCAGCTTGAGGTTTCAGACCGGGAAAGCCGTGCTGATCGACTGGACAGGGTCGGGAGATTGCTTGAAGAAATGGCCGCTGCAGAAGATCAGCCGACGATAATCATGCTGCCGGAAATATGGGCAACGGGGTTCTTTAATTTTGAGGCCTACCGGCAGGATAGTGAGATCCTGCAAGGAGAGACTTTCTGCCGCCTGGCGGTGTGGGCTGAAAAAATCGGCTGTTACCTTTTAGCGGGGAGTATAGTAGAGCGCGATGGCGAAAACTATTACAATACGACACTGCTGATTGGTCCTAATGGTGCGCTCTGTGGAAGTTATCGTAAAATTCACCTCTTCGGATATCAATCTGCCGAGAGCCGTCTTTTAACCGCGGGCAGCGATATTTTTGTCCTCAAAAACCGTTACGGCACCTGGGGTTTTTCAACCTGTTACGATCTTCGTTTTCCGGAGCTGTACCGCAAGCTTATTGATAGCGGGGTTGATCACTTCTTTGTTGTCGCCGCCTGGCCCCTGGCCCGCCTGGAGCACTGGTTGCTGCTGAACCGGAGCCGGGCGCTGGAGAACCTTTCTTACCTGGCAGCCTGTAACTGCGCGGGCAGCCAGGGCGGGCAGACTTATGGCGGCAACAGCCTGGCGGTCAATCCCTGGGGTGAGATCATCGCCCGGGCCGGCACCGGGGAAGAAATTCTGACGGTAACCCTTGAACAGAAGCAGGTTTCAGATATTCGTTCCACTTTCCCCGCCCTTCAGGATCGGCAGATTCGCTAGTTGTATCGGTTTTATAATCACAATAAAGATTTTATTGGAGGTTAAAAATGCAACAATTTCAGGCTGCGCCGGTTCAACCGGCTGAAAGAATAAGTGAAATTGACATTGTCCGGGGCATTGCCCTATTCGGTATTCTGATGGTCAACATGTCATTTTTTAAAACTCCGGTGATGATGGACCGGATGCCTTCGTCCTTTGAACCGGGTCTCGACCAGGCAGTTTCCTGGATGATCCAGCTGTTATTTACCGGTAAATTTTACGCCATATTTTCCTTTCTGTTTGGCCTCGGTTTTTTTATTTTCATGGAACGCACGCTGGCCAAGGGATTGGTGCTGGTGCCGCTTTACCGCCGGAGACTTTTGGTGTTGCTGGTTATCGGGGCGATCCACCTCTTTTTGATCTGGTCGGGGGATATCCTCTTCACCTATGCCCTGGCCGGTTTTATTCTGCTTGCTTTTCGCAATAAAACAGCCCCCGCCATTAAGCGCTGGATTATCGGCCTTTTCATCACGACCCTTTTGCTGCAGGGGCTTTTTGGCTTTATACAGGGCTGGGGCGAAGTAATGGCCGGCAAGAATTATGAACAGATGATGGCAGAGTTGATCAACGCCGCAGTCCTGGTTTATTCATCGGGCAGCTATTTTGAGCTGCTAACTTTCAGGCTGACCAACGAAGTGCCCTATATTTTAATCAGTCTCATTGTCTGGATCCCGGCGGTCCTGGGCTTTTTCCTCTGCGGCCTCTATATTGGCCGGCTGGGAATTTTTAAGGATCTGGCCGGCAACAGAGCCCTGTTTAAAAAAATCTGTGTAATCGGTTTTCCCGTCGGTGCGGCAGCCCTTTTACTATATCTGGTTGTTGAAACCGGTATCTGGCCGGTTGGCGAAGCCCTCAGGCCGGCCCTGAAAATTATGGCCAACTACCTCGCTTCTCTCTTTATTTTCCCGGCATACGTATCCCTGATTCTGCTATCACTGCAAACTGAACGCTGTCGGCGAATTCTTGCCCCTGTTGCTGCGGCCGGCAGAATGGCACTGACCAATTATCTGACCCAGACCCTGATCCTGGTATTTTTGTTTTATGGCTTCGGCTTTGGTTTATTTTACCGGGTATCGCTGGCCCAGGGAGTGCTGATCACCATTGCCCTCTACCTGATCCAGATCGTCTGGAGCAACCTCTGGTTTAAAAAGTTTAAATACGGCCCGCTGGAATGGCTATGGCGCGGGCTGACGTATAAAAAGTTCGAACCCTTTCGCGGTAATTAGATTATAATAGTAAAGACTGGATTAAGTATGTCACTGGAGGTATGAACATGTCACCAATCCATTTTCCGCGTCTTTCCGCCGAAGAAGCCGCAGCTCTGATCGAAAACAATCAAACCATTGCTTTCAGCGGTTTTACGGCCGCCGGTTCGGCAAAGGCTATTCCCCGTGCCCTGGCCCGCAGGGCGAAAGAGCTGCATGCCAGGAACGAGGCCTTTAAAATTAATGTTCTTACCGGGGCATCAACCGGCAAGCTCGATGATCTGCTGGCTGAAGCTGAAGCCGTTGCCTGGCGGGCTCCCTATCAATCTTCGCGCATTATGCGCAAACAGATTAATGAAAATAAAATCGAATTCACCGATATGCACTTGTCTCACCTGCCGCAGGCTGTCCGCTTCGGATTTCTCGGACCGGTGCACTGGGCGGTGATTGAGGCTGCTGAAATAACCAAGGACGGCAGGGTCTACTTGTCAACTTCCATTGGCGCTTCGCCAACTTTTCTGCAGTGCGCCGAAAAGGTGATTATCGAACTTAACCGTTACCACTCGGTGCGCCTGGGCGAGATGGCCGATATTATGCTGGTGCAACCGCCTCCACATCGCAACCCGATTCCTATTTACGATCCGATGAACAAGATTGGGATGCCCTACGCCCTGGTCGATCCGCATAAAATTGTTGCCGTGATCGATAACAATGAACCGGACGGGGCAGCGCCCCTTAACGAACCGGATGAGATCAGCCGCCGGATTGCCCACCAGGTTGTCGATTTCCTGCTCGAAGAGCAGCGGGCCAGCCGCATCCCGCCTGAGTTTCTGCCGCTGCAGGCCGGTGTGGGGAACATAGCCAACGCGGTGATGGCAACTCTCGGCGATGACCCTGACATTCCGCCCTTTACCATGTATACAGAAGTATTCCAGGACGGGCTGATTGATTTAATGGAACAGGGTCATCTGGTCGGTGCGAGCACCACCAGTCTCACTGTTTCCGATGACAACCTGCAGCGAATCTATTCCAACATGGATTTCTTTTCCCAGCGCATTGTTTTGCGTCCCCAGGAAATCTCCAATAACCCGGGAGTAATCCGTCGTTTAGGGGTAATTGCCCTTAATACGGCGCTTGAATTTGACCTCGGCGGCCATGCCAACTCAACCCATGTTTGCGGTACTGAACTGATGAACGGGATTGGCGGCAGCGGTGATTTTACCCGCAACGCCTATCTCTCAATTTTCATGGCTCCATCGGTGGTTAAGGACGGTAAAGTGTCAACCGTTGTGCCGATGGTCAGCCATGCTGATCACAATGAGCACTCTGTCCAGGTGCTGGTCACCGAGCAGGGTTTAGCTGATCTGCGCGGCCTCGGGCCGCGGGAAAAGAGCCGCGCTATCATCGAAAAGTGCGCTCACCCGGATTACCGTGATTATCTCAGCCGTTACCTGGAGGGTTCCCCCAGGGGCCATATCAGCCAGAGTCTGCGCAATGCTTTTGAACTGCATGTCAGCCTGCTCGAAAACGGGACCATGAAATTCTGGGAATAATTATTAGCAGAACAAATGAATTATAAGGCGGAAGGGAGTTTTGATCATGACAAAACGGTTGCATGGCGGCAACCTGGTCGCCAAAATGCTGAAAAAAGAAGGGGTAGAGCTAATTTTTTCTCTGAGCGGCGGCCATATCAACCCGATTTATGACGGCTGCCTGACCGAGGGTATCCGGATTATCGATACCCGTCATGAACAGGCTGCCGTGCATATGGCCGAAGGTTGGGCCCGTTTCACCGGACAGCCGGGCGTGGCGGTTGTAACTGCCGGTCCGGGTGTGGTCAATGCCCTGCCGGGTATTGCCGTGGCAGCCCAGAGCGCAGTGCCGATGGTGGTCATAGCCGGGCGCAGCTCACTTGCCATGCGTGATCTCGGATCGATGCAGGATATCGATCAGCTTGAGATCGTCAGACCGCTGGTTAAATGGGCCCGTTCTGTTTACCAGGTAGAACGCCTGCCCGAATATGTGGCCACAGCCTTCAGACAGGCAAAAAGCGGCAGGCCCGGTCCGGTCTTTCTTGAAATTCCGATTGATATCATCAAGGCTGAGGTTGAAGAAGATCTTAAAGTCCGGTTTCCGACCTACTACTGCCCTCAAACCCGCCTTTTCAGCTGTGAAAATGCCGTAAAAGAAGCAGCCGGGCTGTTATGCAAGGCTGAGCGGCCGGTGATCATTGCCGGCAGCGGTGTCTGGTGGTCCGGCGCTGCTGATGAGCTCACTGCTTTTGCCGAACTGACTAACATACCGGTCTATACGCGAACCATGGCCCGGGGAGCTATCCCGGAAGATCACCCGCTTTCCGGCGGTTTTTACCCGCTGGGTCTGATGCAGGCTGACCTGGTTCTGATCCTGGGAACCCGCTTTGACTGGACTCTCGGGTACGGCCGTCCTCCGCTTTTCAAAGCGAAAATGAAAACGATTCAGGTTGATATTCATACCGAAGATATAGGCAAAAACCGTCCGGTTGATGTGGCTCTGCCCGGTGATGCCGGCGCAGTATTACAGCAGCTAAGTTTGGCGATGACCGGAGCAAAAATGAATATTGATCCGCAATGGCCATCCACCGTGCAAACATTAAAAGCGGTCGCCCGCGATGCGATTAATCAGCAGGCGGCCTCTGATGCTGAACCGATTCACCCGGCCCGCCTGGTGTCCGAAGTACAGCAGTTCTTGCCCCGCGATGCCGCAGTGACCGTAGACGGTGGTGATATCGCCGGTTTTACGGTCTTATCGCTGCAAGCTTATAGCCCTGGATCACTGCAGTGGATCGGCGCTTTCGGTCACCTGGGCGTTGGACTGCCTTTTGCCCTGGCCGGCAAGCTGGCCTATCCCGATCGGCCGCTGCTGCTCATAACCGGTGATGGCTCTTTAGGTTTAAGTGTTATGGAATTTGATACAGCTGTACGTCATAACATTCCTGTTGTTTGCGTTGTCTCCAATGACAGCGGTTGGGGTCAAATTCGACGTGTGCAGCGGCAGACCTATGGACCGGAGAGAACAGTTGGCGCCGACCTGGGGCTGAAACGCTATGATCAGATCGTCGAAACTCTTGGTGGTTTTGGTATTTTCGTCGAGAAAATAGCCGACATCAAGCCTGCTCTGCAGAAAGCATTTGAAAGCGGAAAACCGGCCTGTGTCAACGTACGCACTGATCCGGAAGCCTTATTCGGCGGCATGGATCTGCCCTGGCCGATTCACTGAAAAGGCAGGAGGAAAAAAGATGCAGCGATTAACTGGCAAAGTTGCCCTGGTGACCGGAGCCGGCCGTAAAAAGGGCATCGGTTATGCCTGTGCCATGAGGCTGGCCGCTGAAGGAGCTGCAGTGGTGGTTGCCGACATCAGCCGCACTGTTAATGGCGACCATTACGAAGATGGAAACTGCAGCGAGCTGCAGGCGGTTGCTGCCAACCTGGAAGCCGGCGGAGCGACAGCGTTGGCGGTCGAGGTGGATGTGACCGATTTAAGCTCGGTTGAGAAGATGATCGACACAGTTAAGGCGGCTTTCGGCCGCCTTGATATTTTGGTTAACAATGCCGGGACAACAATTGATCCGGCACCGCTGGTACTGACCGACCCTGATGCCTGGAGAAAAACAATCGAGGTGAACCTGACCGGTACGATGTTCTGCTGCAAAGCGGCTGCCCCGTTAATGATGGATAATGAAGACGGCGGTAAAATAATAAACATGTCATCGCGTGCTGCTCACCGCGGGGCAATCTGGATCCATGCTTACTGCGCATCAAAAGCCGGCCTGATTGGCCTGACCAGATCCATGGCCCTGGAGCTGGCCCCTTTTAAAATCTGTGTTAATGCGCTTTGTCCCGGTGATATTGAAACTGAGTTTAAGCGCTGGGGTTGGGAAAAAGAGGCAACGATCATGGGCAAAAGCGCTGATGAAATTGCCGCGGAAGCGGCCAAGGCCACCCCGCTGGGCCGTATCGGCACACCTGAAGATGTTGCGGCTGCAGTGGCTTTTTTTGCTTCGCCCGATGCTGATTACATAACCGGCGAAGTCCTTGATATTACCGGTGGGATGGGGACCCGTAAAGTATTCTAACTTTCACCCGGGGAGATAAAATTGTCATTATACAACTGTCTCATTGAATCTGGGATTAAAGGTTTGCCGGTAACGGTGGCAACTGTTACCAGCTGCAGCGAAAACCCGCACCTGGTTGGCAGTAAGGCTGTCTACTCGGCTTCCGGTATGATTGCCGGTGACTTTAGCCAGAACCTGGCCCTCGACATTGATCAAATCATCAGGCAAAATATCGCTACCGGCCGGAGCGAGATGGTTGAGCTGGAGAGCAACAGCTGCGGCCGGTTAAAAGTATTTTTGCATAATCTTTCACCCGGGCCCCGGTTGATTATTCTCGGCGGTGGCCACGTTGGCGGTGCGCTATGCCGGGCGGCTGCGCTTTTAGATTACCGGATAGTAGTAATTGATGATCGTCCTGATTTTGCCTCTGCCCGGATTCATCCGCAGGCGCACCAGGTGATCTGTGATCGCTTTGAAAACGCGCTGGATAAGCTCGAACCTTCAGCTGCTGATTTCCTGGTTATTGTTACCAGGGGGCACAAACATGATCGGATTTGTCTTGAAAAAAGCCTTGATCGCCAGGCGGCCTATATCGGAATGATTGGCAGCCGCAAGCGGGTGGAGGCCCAGATCAGGGAACTCCAGGACAAAGGCTACAGCAGCGATCAGCTGGCCCGCATCCATTCTCCGATCGGACTCCCCATCGGCGCTGTAACAGAGCCGGAAATTGCAATCAGCATTCTAGCTGAGATTACTGCCGTCAGGCGCCAGGCGGGTAAAACTGAAACAGCGCAGGTTGAAGTAATTTCTGAACTTGAACGGTTGGAGAAAACCGGTGATCAGCATGTCCTGGTTACTATTATTAATACGATGGGCTCGACCCCCCGGAAAGTTGGTTCACAAATGATTGTCTATCCTGATGGCAGGCTGAAGGGGACAATCGGCGGAGGCTGTTCCGAGGCTGATGCCAGACGGGAGGCACTGCTGCAGCTTGATTCCGGCAAACCTCTTTTGTATCGTCTGCGCCTGACTGCCGAAGCCGCAGCCGAAGAAGGGATGGCCTGCGGTGGAGTAATGGACCTTTTTATCGAACCGCTGCCCCGGCATCGTTGATGGATATTGTTTATAGAACTTTTGCCCTGGAGCTGAGCATGGTCATTTTTA
>CAYTER010000016.1:0-12949 GCA_964436815.1 uncultured Syntrophomonadaceae bacterium | reverse complement strand
AAAGAATTTAATTTAAATTTTGGAATCTTTAAAAAAGAGGGGTGTTTAAATGATTATCAGGCAAAACCTAGCTAAAAAGAATAATCAGCCTAAAGCCCTAACTGTTATCCGAAACATGGCTCTAATCATTACAGTTGCTTTTACTTTGTTGCTGTTTGTTCCCCAGGGGTTTGGCATTGCAGCAGCGGAAGAACTATACCTGACCATCCTGCATACCAATGATGAACACGGTTCGGCCATTCCTCACTCGCCCACGGTTGATTACCACCCGCAACGGGAAAACCCGACCCTCGGCGGTTATGCCCGCCTGGCTGCTGCCGTAAAACAGATCAGAGCTGAGAAAGATCTGGCCGGCGAGCCGGTGCTGCTGCTCTCAGGCGGGGATTACATCGGCGGCTCGCCTTACAGCTGGCTGATCCCCCGCGGTTATGCCATGGAACTGCAGCTGAAACAGCTGATCGGTTACGATGCGGTGACGGTCGGTAACCATGAATACGATTATGGCCCGGATATTTTAGCCGCTTACCTGAAAAAAGCGGGCTATCCGGCTGCGCATGATTTAACAACCGTCCTGGCTTCTAATGCTGTGGTGCCGGCTGATCACCCGCTTGCAGTGAACGGCCTCTTCCGGGAAAGCCTCTTGCTCGAACTGGAAAATGGACTGAAAGTGGGTCTTTTTGGATTAATCGGCGCCCAGGCAGTTTCTTATACTACCGCCAATGCCCCGGTCGCCTTTGCCGACCAGCATGAAACTGCCCGAAAAATGGTCGAAGAGCTGCGCGGGCAGGGGGCCCAGTTGGTTATTGCCCTTAGCCACAGCGGGGTTGAAGACGGTGAAGACCAGGCACTGGCTCTTGCGGTACCGGGCATTGATGTCATTGTCAGCGGTCATTGTCATACCGCTCTTCATCAGCCGCTGCTTGAAGGAACAACCTATATTGTGCAAAGCGGGGAACTCCTGCGTTACCTTGGCCGGCTTGACCTGGCCTTTAACCCTGAAACCGGCGCATTGCGCGCCCGCAATGAAGAAAATGGAGTCCCCTACCTGATAGCCCTGGATCACTCTATCCCGCTTGATCCTGAAGCAGATGCAGTGGTGGGTGAATACACTGTTTTGCTTAATGATCTGATAGCCGAAAAAACGGGTGGACAATTTACATCTGTTCTTGAAAGCGTAGCGTTGGCTGAATTTGAAATTCCTACCCTGCAGCTCCAGGAAAGCCCTTTTGGAAATTTTGTTACTGATGCGATGCGTCTTGTAACAGAAGAAAAAACCGGCCGCAGGGTTGATTTTGCCCTGCAGGCTAACGGTTCAATTCGCGGCAGTGTAACGCCGGGAACGATGCCGCATGCTCTCGGCCAGATTTCTGTTTATGACCTGGCTGAATTGATAGGCCTGGGAATCGGGCCGGATGGTGACGCCGGTTATCCCATTGTAGCCGCGTACCTGACCGGAGATGAAATGCGCCGCGTTCTTGAAGTAGCCGCTCTTTTGGCTGAGATGATGGGCGATACATTTTTCCTCCAGTTTTCAGGGCTACGCTATGACTATAACCCGCAAAATGCAGTACTATTTACCATCCCCTTTCTTGACCTGCCGCTCCCGTCGACGATGATTTTCCCGAGCGGGTCGGTGATCAAAGCCGAACGTTATACCGGGGACGGTCACCAGGTGGAAGATGACAGCCTCTACCTTCCGCTTGAAAGGGGCGACGATGATCTATACTGCCTGGTTACTGACTCCTATGTTCTTTCGTTCCTGCCCATGGTTGGTGAAATGATGCCCCAGCTTGACCTGGTCCTTAAGGACAGTAACGGTAATCCGGTGCCCGATGATCAGCTGGACCGTTTAATAGTCCGCGCCGACGGCCAGGAATTAAAGGTCTGGGCTGCTGTCCTGGAATACGCAGCATCCCAACCCAGAGGCACTTCGGGACTGCCGGAGATCGACAGCTACTATGCCCGGGCAGCAGGCCGCATTAACCAGCGCTGGTCGATACCGTTGGTTATTTGGCCGATCCTGATTTTAGCGGCCCTTGTGGCCTTGGTCATCTTTCTCATTCGCAGGCGCCGCAAACGAAAAAAAACAGCCGCCTGATCAATATCATGATCCATAAATGCCTATGCTGAAGAGGGTGAAGCGATGAACGCAGCAGATAATACTTCGAAAATTAAGCCACTGATCTACAAAAACAAGTTCGATCTGATGGATCGTGAACAGGCGGAAGCAATCGATCAGGCTTCCCGCTTTATCCTGGAAAATATCGGTATCAAAATGGCTCTGCCGGCAGCGCTTGATTTACTGGAGGAGGCGGGGGCAAAGGTAGATCGAACCCGCGGATTGGTCCTGATTCCGTCAAAACTGGTTGATGATACGTTAAAAACGGCAACAGGCAGATTCAACCTCTGTGCCCGTAATCCGCTTCATGATCTGCCGCTGGATGGAGATCACGGTTACCTGACTCTTGATGGTTGCGGCTTGCAGGTTATCGATCAGGAGACCGGCAAGCTGCGCAAGTCGACCTTAAAAGATCTGGAAAAGGCCACCCTGGTGGCCGACTACTTAGATCAGATCGCCTTCCTGTGGCCGATCGTCAGCGCCCAGGATAAGCCGAAAGAGCAGCAACCCCTTTATGAATTGGCAGCTCAGCTGATCTATTCTGCAAAGCATGTCCAGGCGATGACTGCTGTTAATCCCCGCTCAGCTCGCGGGTCGGTGGAAATTGCCACTGCAGTGGCAGGCGGCAGTGAAGCTCTGCGCGCCAGGCCGATCATCTCTAACTTTCAATGCAGCATCAGCCCCCTGGCCTACGATCCGGAAGGCCTGGAAGCGGCGATGGTTTTTGCCGATGCCGGTATTCCAACCGGTTTTCTGACTATGCAGATCGGTTGCTCCACTGCACCGGCCACCCTGGCCGGCAGCCTGGCCCAGGCCAATGCCGAAATACTGGCCGGAATTGTTTTTCTGCAGCTTTACAGGCCTGGAACGCCAACTTTTTATGGTTCCTGTGCCACTGTGATGGAACTGAAAACCGGAGCGGTTTGCTGCGGTGGCCCGGAAGATTTTATCCTGCAGGCCCTGACTGCCCAGATGGCCCGTTATTATTCGCTCCCTTCCAACGTAGGCACCTTTGCCACCGGGGCCAAAGCCTCCAACTGGCATGCCGGGGCGGAAAATGCCATCTCGGGTACGGTCAGCGCTTTTGCCGGGGCCGACATGCTCTGTGGCGCCGGTTTGCTGGCCGGTGCGGTAATCTTTTCATTCGAACAGCTGCTGCTGGATTGCGAGATTTATGAAATGATCAGAAGAACTGTTACCGGCATCAAAATCGATCAGGACACCCTCGCCCTTGATGCTATCGCCAGGGTAGGTTCGGACGATCATTTCATGGTAGAACCGCACACTTTAAAGCACATGCGCGAGCTCTGGCAGCCGGAAGTTATTAACCGCAGCCCTTATGGGAAATGGCAGACTGAAGGCTGCCGGGAAGCAGGGGAAAACGCCAGGGAAAAAGCGCTCTGGATACTTGATAACCACCGCCCCGAACCGCTGGAAAATAAATTGATCGATGAAATCGGCCAGATCATAGCCGGTTATTGACCTGACAAAATAGTTCACTGACGATAGACAGATTTAGATCGTTATGCTACCTTATATCCTACAGATTAATGAGCGGAGTTGAAACAGATGATGCATCTGGCTTGGATTGATGGAACCGTTAACGACCTTTCCGCTGCGAAAGTACCCTTGGAAGATCGCGCCTACCTTTTGGGTGACGGGATTTACGAGGTAATCCGCATTTACGATTCAGTCCTCTTCTGCCTTGAAGAACACCTGAACAGACTTAAGAACAGCGCCGCTGCGATCAGACTTGATCTGCCTTACTCCAAAAGAGAAATACACGAAGCCGCAGTTCAATTAATTGAGCAGAGCGGCCTGGAGAACGGTTACCTTTACCTGCAGGTAACCAGGGGCTGCGCGAAGCGGGACCATGTATTCCCGGAAGCTGCTGCGCCGTCAATGACGATGTATGTGCGTGATTTACCGCCGCTTGCCGATCTTGAACAGGTAAAACCGGGCCGGGTTATCACCTTGCCGGATGAACGGTGGCTCAACTGCCACATCAAGACCGTTAACCTGCTTCCTAATCTGCTGGCGCGCCAAACTGCTTTTGAAACCGGAGCGATGGAAGCTGTCCTCTACCGAACAGGCGGGGTAATAACCGAAGGCACCCGCTCTAATTTTTTTGCGTTAATTGATGGGGTAGTGCGGACTCATCCGGCTACCAACCTGATTTTACCGGGTATCAGCAGGCAGATTGTCCTCGATATTCTAAAGGAAAAGAATCTTCAACTCAGGGAAGAAGCCGTGACCTTAGAAGAGCTGCCGGCTGCCGAAGAAGCCTGGCTTACTTCAACCACCCTGGAAGTGAACCCGCTATCCGCAATTGATTCACTTATTTTGCCGGAACCGCAACCCGGACCGGTATGTCTCATGCTGATGAAGGAATTCCGTGCCCGGATAGCAGCGGGCAGCGGCCAACATGAAGGGTAAGTATAGAAGCAGGCGAAAGCCTGCTTCTTTCTATTTTGGTACAGGGAGGTTAAATCAACGATGCAGTTAAAGCTGCTCTGGAACCTGCAGGAAATTGATCTTTCGATTCAGGGGATTGAAAACGATATTGAGAATGCGCCGGTAAAAAGCGGGGTGGAAGAGAAAACTGCCGCTTTAAATGAACTGAAGGCGAAGAGAGATACAGGCGAAGCCGGTCTTAAGGCCGACCAGAAAAAGATGCGTGAGTTGGAGATGAAAACCCAGAAGGCGATTGATGATCGTAAAGAGCTCTATGAAAACATGTACGGCGGAAAAATCGGCAGTGTCAAAGAGCTGGAGCAGATGCAGCGCAAACTTGACCTGCTTGATGCAGATCGCAGAAAATACGAAGACCAGATCATCGCCTTGCTCGAGTCGATCGAGGAGCAGGAGCTTGAGTTGCACAGCTTGAACGAACAGTTTGACGGAGATGAAAAAGCCTTAAAGGAAACCGAAGTTAAACTCGGGGCGGAGCTGGAGTTCTTAAAAAGCAGGTTGGCAGAACTGCAAACCCAACGGGCAGAAAAAGCTGCAGAAATCGACAGTAAAATGCTGGAAAAATATCGGATCCTAGCTGAGAAACACCAGGGGCGACCCTTGGCGCGCGTCGACAATGATATTTGCGGCGGTTGCCGGGTTTTCATCTCCGGAGCGCTACGCGGTCACCTTTACAATCCCGAGGCTTTGGTGTATTGTGAAAATTGCGGGCGTTTACTGGTTTTAATCGACGATTAAATCATTTAAGCCCGCCTGATATGAAGTTAACAAGATCCGGAGGTATGCGTTTTGGCGAAAAGCAAACCGAGGGCCAGGGATTTAAAAAAGCAACGCTGGGCCGCTATAATAGCAGGTATTTTAGCTTTTGCGTTAATAGTTTCTCTGGCTGGTGTCTACATTGGCCAGGCTTTAAGGCAGGATCAGGTTGTCCAGCCGGGCCAGCAGGCGGAACTGCAGCCTGATGATTATCTTGCTTATTACCAGCAGCAGGTGGATAGTCTTGAAGCTTATTTAGAAGAGAATGAACCGACTGAAGCTGTGCTCCTTCAGCTGGCTGAAAATTATCAATACCTGGTTTATATCCGGCAGATGTTTTTTGATGATCAGGACAAACTGAACGAGGCAGAAGACCGGCTGGCCAATACTTACCGCTCGCTGGTCGAGCTTGAGCCCGATAAACTCCAGTACCGCCTCGAGCTGATTAATTTCTACCTGAGCCAGGATCAGGACGATCCGGCGGTCGAACAGATCGATCTGCTGCTCGGACAGCTCCATAGCAAACCCGATCCGCTATACCATCTTTCACTGGTCGGGTTGTTAAGATCGGTTGGCGAAAGCAAACCGGCGATTGGCGAAACTGCGGCAAACGAGATCGAATGGCTCAAAACCTATTTTGAAGAACGCCTTGAAGCCGGGCCGCTGAACAGTCAGGATCAGTTTTATTATGCAGTCCTGCTTGGCGAATATTTAGGTGAACGCGAAGCAGCAGAAGAGCTGCTGGCCTTGATTTTAGAGCAGGAAGATGAAGAAAGCAGTCTTTACCAGGATGCCCTCGGCTACAGGGATTATTTGCGTCCGGCTGAGCAGGCTGGTGAAGAAATACCCGGGACCGTCCAGCCGGAAGAAGAGGCCGATTAATAGTCTGTGCCGCCCGTTTATTCTGCTGCTGCCAACCGGAGGTTATGGTTTAGCTGCCTATGGATAGAGACAGGTTGATCAGTTTTTTTGAGGAGCTGCGTAAGCGCCTCATTATCATAACCGTGCTGGTTTTTGTTTTTGCCATCGTCAGTTTTACCTTCAGCGATCAGGTCAGGCATCTGCTGCTTTTACCCGGTCAGCAGGGGTTTTTAGGCATCGCAGCCCGGGATATTGATCTTCAGCTTATTTTTCTTACGCCTTCAGAAGCTTTAATGGCTAACCTGAAGCTGGCTTTCATTACCAGCGCAACGGTTACCCTGCCAATCATTTTATACCAGCTGGTTGCCCTGATTACCGCCGCTGCCGGCATGGCAAAACGCGCTGCTATCTTTTTGGCCCTGACCATGTACATCCTCTTTTTGTTAGGGTTTTCATTTGCCTATTTTGTTGCTCTTCCTTTTGCCCTGAACTTTTTCATCGGCTTTGCTTCCGCCGACCTGGTGCCAAATTTCAGCTTTGCCCGTTATCTGTCATTTACAACCACTTTTCTTTTTTCTTTCGGCCTTGTTTTTCAGCTGCCGGTGGTTTTCTGGTTTCTGGGCAGTATCGGTATTGTCAATACTACTTTTTTAAGGCAAAACAGAAAATATGCCTTGCTGATCATTGTTATTTTTTCTGCAATCCTTACCCCGCCTGATGTCTTTTCCCAGGTTTTAATGGCCATCCCTTTACTGCTCCTTTATGAGCTGGGTATTTTCATGGTTTATCTTGCCTGGCGCAAAAAGAAACCTGTTCTGGAAAATGATCAAAACGCCGGTTAAACTGGTTCGCCATCTAAGAAGCCCGGGTTTTGACCCTGCCGGTGATTGATGCTTCGAAATCCAATGCTGCAGGGATTACTCTTTTTGTTGTAGAATTTGTTTTTACTTTACTTGCTGAAAGGCTGAAATGATTATGAAAATTGCCGGAGACGGAGAATACCGGGGAGAAACCCGCCGGAAAAAACCACATGGTAAGGGCACAGTTGTCTGGCCTGATGGCAGCCGCTACAGTGGTGGCTGGGAAAATGGCATGTTTCATGGGCAGGGTGTTTTTATCTGGACAAACGGTGATAAGTACGAAGGCGGCTGGAGAGAGGATCTGATGCACGGGCAGGGCACCTATTATTTTGCTGACGGGCGCAAATACACCGGTTCCTGGCGTGAAGATCAGATGCACGGCCTGGGCACCTATATCTGGCCCGGCGGGGAAAAATACGAAGGGTACTTTAAATATGGTTTATACGACGGACGGGGTATCTATCACTGGCCGGACGGTCGTCTCTATAAAGGTTCCTGGAAAAAATCATACCGCAGTGGTCAGGGTTTTATGAGTTGGCCTGACGGCCGCACCTACAACGGCAGTTGGGAAGATGATCAACGGCAGGGTGAGGGGACCCTGACCTGGCCGGACGGCAGAAAATATAGCGGCCAGTGGGCTGAAAATAAGATGGACGGTAAAGGCGCCTATTATTTCCCCGACGGCTCACGATTCGAAGGGGAATTTTCAGCCGGGAAATTCCCGGCCAGGGGTTTATTTATTTTTAATGATGGATCAAAATACAGCGGTCCGCTGATCAGCGGTCTGCCGAACGGCGCCGGCAGGATCCAGGCTGAAGACGGCAGTGTCCTGAGCGCCAATTTTAAAGACGGTCAGGTGGCTGGTCCGGGCCAAATCAGCTATCCGGATGGTTCGCGTTATAAAGGAGATATCAGCAGCAACCGGCCGCATGGTGAGGGTGAGTTAACCTTCACTGACGGGTCCCGGTTTGAAGGAATATTCATTAATGGTGAAACAGCCGGCGGCAGTTTTTATCCGGCAGACGGATCAACATACTCTGGTGGTCTTTTGCGCGGGCTTCCACAGGGAATTGGCCGCCTGGAGAGGCCTGATGGCACAGTAATCGAGGGCGAGTGGGAAGCCGGCTTTCTATCCGGATTTGCCCGGATCACCTTTGTCCCGCTGGGCAGTTACGAAGGGGAGCAGGTTGCCGGAATCTTTCAGGGCTGGGGTAAGCGTACCTGGGCAACCGGCGCCTATTATAGCGGACGTTGGCGCAAGGGCAAACGACATGGTTATGGAAACCAGGTCAGCCCTACCGGTGAACTATTCAGCGGAGGCTGGCTGTGGGATCGCCGTCACGGCCGGGCTGTCATTCAGTCTTCGGGCAAACCGCCGCAAAAAGGCTACTGGTTTTTTGGCTGGGGCCCCTTCGGCTTAAAGGAGCTCTTGCTTGACTGAACCCGGTGAGTGTTGGTAGTCTAACTATGACAGTGAAAGGAGATCAGACAATTGATTACTGAAAATGAACAAAAACTCTACGATCTATTTGAGCAGCTGCAGATCAGCTATACCAGGCATGAGCACCCGCCAGTATACACGGTTGATGAAGCCAAGCAGTACTGGCAGGGCATTGAAGGAGCTCACGCCAAGAATCTTTTTTTAAGAAACAACAAGGGCACACAGCACTACCTGGTAGTTTTAGAGGATTCAAAGACTGCTGATCTGGCCGGGCTTTCCATGAAGCTGGCTTGCGGTAAACTCAGCTTTGCTTCCGAGCGCCGTTTGATGGAGCACCTTGGCCTGGAGACCGGGGCTGTATCGCCATTCGGCCTGATCAATGACCGGCAAAGAGCTGTGACCGTCGTGATTGACCGTGATTTGGCCAAATCAGCTTTGGTTAATTTCCATCCTAATGTCAATACGGCAACAGTAACATTGAGTTACAGCGACTTTGAAAAATTTCTGAACCACTGTGGCAACGAGGTTATCAAAGTCTGAGTCTTTCTGCGGGGGAACGGTATTTGAAAGAACTGAAAAGTATCCAGGGTTTTTTACAGCAGGTCACCAGCGCCTTTGCCGGCGTTGTTGATATCGAAATAGGCGTAATCAGCCGGGAGCTCGAAGTGATCGCCGGCAGCGGCTATTTTGAAAAAGAAGTTGGAGCCATCTACGATGAAGGGTGCATGACCAATCGCATTCTGTCTTCGCCTGATGATGACTCAATCTTTGTTGAAAATACTGCTCACGCTGTATGCTGTAATGACTGCCGTGATGCTAACCAGTGTGATGTACTTGCTTTTATGATGCAGCCCATCTCTTTTGATGGCGAAAAGATCGGCACCATTTCACTTTTGGCGCTGACCGAACAGCACCGGCGTAAGCTGTTGAACCAGTATGAAAAAATGCAGGATTTTCTCAATAAGCTGAACAACATGATCTACATTTCCTTCAATGAAAAGAAGATGGAAGCAAAAGTCACCAGCTTGATGAACCAGTTTAGAGATGTGATCAACTCGGTCAGCGAAGGGATCATCGCCGTCAATCTCAAGGGTGAAATCACCAATATCAATAAGGCTGCCGGTGAACTGCTCGGACTGGAGCCAAAGTTGAAAAAGGGCCATCGCATCGACACGCTTTTCCCCGCTTTTGATCTTGATAACCTCGCTGTCAATAACGATTCCGACAGCGAACAGTACTACAGCCGGGAGCTTACCTATAACGGACCGGAAAGAACGAACCTGCACCTTTACTATAATGTGACGCTCATGTATGAGGAAGAACGCATATCCGGCGCCGTTATTTCTTTCAGACGCAAAGAAGAAGTTGAAGAACTGGCCAACCGGATTCTTAAAGCCAGCACCAAGTGTAAATTTTCCGGGATTGTGGGGACCAGCAGTGAGATTAATGAGATTAAGACCAAGATGCAGTTGGTGGCTGCTACTGATTCAACGGTTTTAATCAGGGGTGAAACGGGAACCGGGAAAAGTATTTTCGCCAGGGCTATTCACGAGGAGAGCCCGCGGCGGGAAAACCCTTTTGTGGCGATCAGCTGCGCCGCCATTCCGGCGCCCTTATTGGAATCGGAACTCTTCGGTTATGAAGAGGGCGCTTTTACCGGGGCGCGCAAGGGAGGCAAACCGGGTAAATTTGAACTGGCCCACGGCGGAACCATCTTTCTGGATGAAATCGGTGACATGCCGCTTGATTTTCAGGTTAAGCTATTGAATGCCATCGAAAATAAATCGATCGCCCGGATCGGCGGGGTATCTTTCCGTGATATTGATGTCCGCATTATTGCTGCCACAAACCGCGATCTTGAGGAGCTCATAACCCAGGGCAAATTCAGGGAAGATCTCTACTACCGGATCAACGTTATCCCCTTCACCCTGCCTGTCCTGCGGGAGAGAAAAGACGATATCTTATTGCTGATGCACCATTTTCTCGATTATTATTCCGGTCATCTTGAAAAGCGGATTGTCGGTTTTCGCGAAGATGCCAGGGAAGCGCTCCTGGCCTACCCCTGGCCTGGCAATGTGCGTGAACTGGAAAATGCGGTCGAATATGCGGTTAACATTGAAGCTGACTCCAGAATCACCAGGAACAGCCTGCCGGAAAAGATCCTCAAATATTTTAGCGGCAGCTATGCCGCAGAAGCAGAGGATCTGGACAGCCTGGAGAGCAAGGCTATTAAAGCCGCCCTGCTCAAATATGGCCACTCTACCCACGGTAAGGAAAGAGCTGCCTCCGCTCTCGGCATCAGCCGCGCAACGCTTTACCGAAAGCTAAAAGAGCTTAAAGCAGACGCATCTTAAAATGAGAAGCTGTATCAAATTGAGAAATTTGCATTAAACCCTTTTATGATAGTGCTTCAGAATATTTTGCCAAGTAATAATTCTTAAAATGAGAAATGATGCTCCCCTGATTTGCCGGGAGTTTTTTTATTTTCCCCTAATAAACGGGTTTATTCGTTTTAACAAGGCTGGTTCTGTTATGGCACAACTATTGCTTTATATTAGGGTAGAACGCGCAAAGCATTCTCTCACATTAAATATTTTCTCCGGAATGTGTATAAGGTCAGCTGACTTTTAAAAGGGGTGATCTATGGGTATTACTAGTGCTTGGTAGCTTTAAAAAATAAGAAGGAGGTTTTCTGCTTGCAAAACGGAGGTAGTATTTACACAAAGCCAACATTTTTAATTGCCCTTGTTGTTATGCTGATTTTCGTTATTTTCGGTGTTGCGGCTCCTGAATCGTTCGGGGCGGCAGCAAGCGCGGCTTTCAACTACATGGTTACGTCCTGGGGCTGGTCTTTCATCCTCGGCACAAGTATCTTTCTATTCATGATTGTATTTTTACTGCTCAGCCCTGTCGGTGAGATTAAACTTGGTGCGGACGATGAAAAACCGGCTTATAATAATGAAGTCTGGTTTGCCATGCTTTTTAGCTGCGGCATGGGTATCGGTCTGCTCTTCTGGGGTGTTTCAGAACCGATCTGGCACTACATGTGGCCGCCGCTTGGTGAAGCCGGCACAGCCGGTACTATTCACGTGGCAATGCGCTACGCCTTCTTCCACTGGGGCTTCCACCCCTGGGCTATTTACGCGGTTGTGGCCGGTTCGCTGGCCTATTTCTCCTACCGCAAGGGTTTACCGATGCTGCTCAGTTCCTGCCTGGAACCGATTTTGGGCCGCAAAGGGATCGAAGGCCCCTGGGGGACCCTGGTTAATATACTCGGCGTTTTTGCCACCCTTTTTGGCCTGGCGACATCGCTCGGTTTAGGGGCGATGCAGATTGCCGCCGGCCTGGAAACCCTTTTTGGCATTCCTGCCGGTCCGACAGTTTGGGTGACGATCGTCGTGGTTGTTACCGCAGCAGCGGTTGTCTCCACTGCTACCGGTATTGATCGAGGCATTAAGTGGCTGAGCCAGATTAATATCATCGTTGCCGGCTTATTAATGCTCCTGGTCTTTATAGTCGGGCCGACCCTCTTTATTCTCAATCTCTTAACCCACTCGGTCGGCGACTACCTGCAGAACATCATCTACATGTCATTCGGGCTTGATGCTGCCGGCGAAAACACTGCCGGCTGGTATGGAGCCTGGACTATCTTTTACTGGGCCTGGTGGATTGCCTGGGCACCCTTTGTCGGCACCTTTATTGCCCGTATTTCCAGAGGCCGGACAATCCGTAATTTTATCGTTGGGGTTATGCTCGTTCCGGTTGCAGTCAGCGTTGTCTGGTTCTCCGTCTTTGGCGGCGCAGCCCTCTGGATGGAGCATTTCGGCGGCGGTGGAATCGGCGATGCGGTTTCAGCTGATTCAGCAATGGGCTTCTTTGCCCTGCTGCAGAATCTGCCCTGGTCCGGTTTATTAACCGTTGTAGCCATGTTCTCAGTGGCGATATTCTTTATCACCTCGTCTGACTCGGGAACATACGTAAACGGTATGCTGACCTCGGGTGGAGATCCTAACCCGCCCCTGCCGCTGCGGATCATCTGGGGTTCTCTGGAAGGCCTTATTGCCGCCATCCTGCTTTTCACCGGCGGATTAAGCGCCCTGCAGACCTCTTCGATCGTCGGCGGGTTCCCCTTTATGATTGTCATGCTGTTAATGATCTACTGCCTGGTTAAATCGCTTTTTGTCGAACTGCGCGAAGGAACCCTTCCGCTGGAGAAAAAGCGGATCCAGGATGTTCTGAAAGAAATGCAAGCTGGCAAGTAATTTTTACTTCAGGTAACCGTTTTATCTTTACTGCAAAGGTATCAGCCGCCGGATGCGTACTGCATCCGGCGGTTTATGCAGCCTTATAAAAACAAGAAAAATCAGAAAGGAGTTGGAGGTTAGTGGCAGATTTTGAAGCATTGGCTGGAGCCATAATTGAATGTAACGCCGCAAAGGC
>CAYTER010000015.1:25883-46058 GCA_964436815.1 uncultured Syntrophomonadaceae bacterium | reverse complement strand
GATGTAATTATCTTACATTTTTCGTCATTCATTGACAGCAGGCGTTGTTTCGACCATAATAAGCCTAAGCTTTAACCACAAAATGTAAGGGGTCGGGCCTGCCAATGGACAAACAGGAAGTTTTAGAACGGATTGACCAGTTAAAGAAACTGCATAACGCCATAATTCTCGCCCATAATTACCAGATCGAAGAGGTCCAGGACGCTGCTGATTACGTAGGAGACTCCTTTGAGTTGAGCCGCATCGCTGCGGAATCTGAAGCCGATTTGATTGTCTTTTGCGGGGTTCATTTTATGGCGGAAAGCGCCGCCATTCTTTCGCCGGAAAAGACAGTTCTCCTTCCTGATCTCAACGCCGGTTGCCCGCTGGCGGATATGATTGATGCCGATCAATTAAGAGAACTGAAAAAGCAGTATCCCGGGGCTGCCGTTGCCACCTATATCAATTCGACAGCGGCAGTTAAAGCGGAAAGCGATATCTGCATAACTTCAGCAAACGCAGTTAAAGTAGTCAATTCCCTGGCTGAAGATGTTGTCCTCTTTGTGCCCGATGGCAACCTTGCTCACTTTGTAGCTGAGCGCACCGCGAAAACGATTATCCCTTGGGCCGGTTATTGTAACACCCATCACCGGGTTACGGCTGAAGATGTCGTAAAAGCAAGGGAACTCTACCCTGAGGCCGTGATCGTTGTCCATCCGGAGTGCCGGCCGGAAGTAGTGGCCCTGGCCGATGTAGCTCTCGGCACCGGCGGCATGATTAACTTTTCCCGGGAAACCACGGTCAAAGATATCATTATCGGCACGGAGATGGGGATGCTCCACCGTCTGAAAAAAGAATGTCCTGATAAGAACTTTATCCTGCTTTCCCCTAAATTGATTTGCCCGAATATGAAATACACCAATCTTGAAAAAGTGCTAAATGCCCTCGAGAAAAAGGAAAATGTAATTACCGTACCGGCAGAGATCCGCGAGCGGGCCGTACTGGCGCTTGAAAGAATGCTGGCGGTAAAATAAACTGCGGAGGTTCCCCAAATGAATCGGGCCAGAACCAGTGATCCTAAGATAACATCATCGTCAACCGATTATGTCATAGTCGGTTCAGGGGTGGCCGGAATTTTTACGGCAATTCGTCTTGCCGAAAAAGGCCGGGTCACCGTGCTCAGCAAACAGGATTTAATTGCCGGTAATACCTGGTTCGCCCAGGGTGGTATCGCCGCCGCTTTCTCACCGGAAGATTCACCAACTCTTCATTTCGAAGATACCTGGAAGGCCGGCAACTATTTTGGCGATCAGGCTGCAATCAGTGTCCTGGTGGAAGAAGCCCCGGACCGGATTAATGATCTGGTTAATCTCGGGGTGCGGTTTGATCGCACTAACGGCGCGATTGCTCTCGGGCGTGAAGGGGCCCATTCGATGAAGCGGATCCTGCATATCGGGGGAGACGCTACCGGTCGGGAGCTGATTGAATCGCTGATCCAAACGGCCAAGGAAATGGGCATCCAGTTTATCGAAGATGCTTTTGCCGAACATATTGCAGTTGAAGATGGCCGCTGCCGCGGTCTTTATTATTCCACCAGAGACAATTTGCACTATATCGCAGCACGGGCGGTGATCCTCGCGACAGGCGGCTGCGGCCAGCTTTTCCAATTTACCACCAATGCCCCGGCTGTGACCGGAGACGGCCTGATCATGGCTTATAAAGCAGGGGCTGTCTTGCGTGATCTCGAGTTCTTTCAATTCCATCCTACTGTATTTTTACCCCCCGAAGGTCAACCGTTCCTTATTTCAGAAGCGGTACGCGGTGAAGGCGCTCACCTGGTTAATGCCAAAGGCGAGCGATTTATGCTTGGAAAGCATGAGCGGGCGGAACTGGGACCGCGCGATGTGGTTTCGAGGGCTATCGTAGAAGAGCAGCGCCGGACTAAAGACTTTGTTTATCTCGACCTCAGGCACCTGGGAGCAGATTTTATTCCTAAGCGATTTCCGACCATTTATAGCCGCTGCCTGGAATGGAAATTAGATATTACCAAAGATCTGATCCCGGTTACCCCTGCTGCCCATTATTTAATCGGTGGCATTAAGGTAGATCTTGACGGCCATACGGCGGTGAAAAATCTTTATGCCGTTGGCGAGGTTGCTTCCACCGGGGTGCACGGGGCCAATCGCCTGGCCAGCAACTCCTTGCTCGAAGGGTTGGTCTTTGGCCACCGGGTGGCCGTGGATGCAGCGAAGAATGATGATTTGGTCAGCGAAGAGCTGCCACAGGAACTGCCGGCTTATTTCAGCAGAGTTCCTGATCAGAGAGCAGAAGACGAATGTGCTGCTTTGCGCCGGGACCTGACCTGGATGATGTGGCATAAGGTAGGCCTGATCCGTACTGAAGAAAGCATGCTGGAAATGAAGCAGCAGCTTGAAAAATGGTTGCCCTTGGCCCGCTGCCGCTACACCAGTCCGGAGCTGAATGAAACGGCAAATATGCTGCTGGCGGCGATGATGATGACCGAGGCGGCGCTGCTGAGGCGGGAGAGCAGGGGCAGTCATTACCGGACAGATTACCCGGAAAGTGATCAGGATCTTGCCGGGAAGCAGATTACTTTTCGCAATGTTGCTGGCGCCGCTGCGGAAGAAAACCAGCCCCGGGCCGAATTGATCGACAAGACTTCTTGAAGTTAAAACTTTACTAATTGATCAACGAAAATTCAAATATAAGTTAAATTGAGGGGACAGGCACCAAGCTCCCTCCCCTGAGGGGCAAGTCCTAAACTCCCTCCCCCTTAAGGGGGAGGGTCGGGGTGGGGGTGAGTAGTAGTTTTCATCCGGCCTTCCGACTTCTCACCTCTGACTTCCAAAAGGGGGAGGGTCGGGGTGGGGGTGAGTAGTAGTTTTCATCCGGCCTTCCGACTTCTCACCTCTGACTTCCAAAAGGGGGAGGGTCGGGGTGGGGGTGAGAGTGAAAAGGAGAGACACAATTTTGCTGACCGCTTACCTGATCAACGACATCCTAAAAAGATCTTTCCGCGAGGACATTGGTTCCGGTGATCTGACAACTATCTATTGCGTCCCCCCTGATAAAATCGGCAGCGGCCGCCTGATCGCCAAGGAAGAAGGAGTGCTGGCTGGGATAGATGTCGCCGCAGAAGCTTTTACCTTTCTGGACCGGACCGTTAAATGCCAAATATTATTCAAGGATGGTCAAACGGTAAGTCGTGGTGATCTGGTTATGACCGTAAATGGACCGCTGCAGGCTATCTTATCTGCGGAGCGAGTTGCCCTTAACCTTTTACAGCGCCTTTCCGGCATTGCCACTCAGACTGCGCTGTGGGTGGAAGAGATTGAAGAATATCCAGCCAGGTTAACTGATACGCGGAAAACTACTCCGGGACTGAGAATGTTTGAAAAGTACGCTGTTCGGGTCGGGGGCGGTCAGAATCACCGGATGGCTTTGGACGGTGGGATTATGATCAAGGACAATCACATCGCTGCCGCCGGTGGTATCACGGAGGCGGTGCGGGCAGTGCGCGATAAAGCGCCCTTTACCCTGAAAATTGAGGTGGAGGTAACCGACTTGGATCAGCTGCAGGAAGCCCTTGCCGCAGGCGCCGACATAATCATGCTTGATAACATGGATAGCCAAATAATGAAGCAGGCCTTTGAAATCAATGCCGGACGGGCTCTATTAGAAGCTTCAGGCAATGTTACCCTTTCCCGCTTAAAAGAGATCGCTGAAACCGGAGTGGACTATATCTCCTGCGGCGCTCTCACCCATTCGGCCAAAGCTCTCGATTTTTCATTCCTGCTTGATCAATAAACCACTTGCTTACCCGGCGCAGAGGGCGTCAGCATCGGGATAATAGATTTCCAGGCTGAAGTTTTCCGGAAACTTCGGTGTAATATTTTTATAGTAATTTTTAATAATGAGCATATCTTTGCGGAAGCAGCCGCAGGGCATAAAGCTAATTCCAATTGCGGCTGTTTTAGTTCTGTAATCCAAATGGCTTAAAACAATCGGCACCTTGGCTTGTAAAGCAGCGTAGTAAAATCCTGTTTTCCAGCGATGGACCAGTTTTCTGGTTCCTTCCGGAGAGATCATGATTGCCAGGTTCTCTTTGGAAGAAGTAATCAGTTCAGCCAGGCCGCTGACCATACTGCCGCTTTTACTCCGATCTACAGCGAGTGCACCGGAATTCCTGAAAATCCGCTTAAGCGGCCAAAAATCGAGCCATTCTTTTTTAATCAGGTATTTTATCGGCAGTTTCATCTTGTAAAAGCCGGCCATGGCCAGCAGAAAATCATAGTTGCTGGTGTGCGGGGCAGCAACAATGATACACTTTTTAACCTCCGGCGGCATCTTTCCTTTAAGCTTCCAGCCCATTATCGTAAATAAAAAAATTGTGAATGCTTTTAGCAAAATTTACCTCCTCATAAAAACGAGTGGTTCAAGTTTAACATAGCTACAGGAAGATAGATATAAGTAAAGTTGCTAAATGCTATAATAAAAAAGATCCTGAAAAATATTAACGGTCTAAAAAAATAACAAGGAGGACGTTATGAGCAAGCAAGGAATTGAGCATTACCTGAAGGCAGCTGAGCGGGCTGCTGCCTGGCATGGGGAATATATCAAAGAGATGAAGAAGTGCCGTTTTGACACGATTGCCGTACACGGCATCTATTCGATGCAGGAAGCGCTTGATTTTAATCAGGGTTCAATTATCGAGCCTATCTATATGTCAACTTCGCAAACCTATCGAGATTCAGACGAGATGGAGGCGGCCTTGTCATACCAGATTCCAACCTGGTGCTATACGCGCATTGCCAACCCGAGCATGTACTACTTAGAAGGGGTCCTGGCCCTGCTTGAGGGGTATGGCGCGGATATTGAGGCTTCCTGTATCGCCACCTCATCGGGTATGTCAGCCATCCAGACAGCTGTCGATCCTTTCCTGCTGCCCGATCCGAAAAAGCCGGATAAGCCGATCAACTTTGTAGCCACTGCCCAGGTCTACGGCGGCACTTTTCAGCAGTTTTCGGTCCGCAAGGAAAAAGAGCGGGGCATTACCTGGCGCAAGGTGGTCAATTACACTGATATCAGCGAGTGGGAAAGACTGATCGATGAAAATACCCGCTTTTTATATGGCGAACTGCCCAGCAACCCGGGGCAGACCTTTTTTGATCTGCAGGCGGTGATCGATCTGGCCCATAAGCATGGGATTCCGATGATTGTCGACAGTACCGTGGCTACACCTGCTTTGCTGCGTCCCCTGACGTTGGGAGCCGATATTGTGGTCCAGTCTGTTTCTAAAACTTTGAGCACCAGCGGTTTTGGCATTGCCGGGGCGGTCATCTCCTGTAAAGACTTAACCTGCAACATTGATAACCCGGAATTGAAGGCCGATTTTGCAATGTATGCCAAGACCCTGCCCAACCGGGATAACGGGCCTAACATATCGCCGATGAATGCGATTATGGCTTTAAATGATATCCGTACTTTACGTTCGCGGGTTGACAATCAGAGCCGGGCTACGATGACGGTAGCGCGTTATCTTGAGCAGCACAAGCATGTTGAACAGGTTGACTACCTGGGTCTTGAATCACACCCGCTGCATGACGTCGCCTCCAATTATTTATGGTTGGTCGATACGGAGCATGATGAACAATACGGTAAACCTGTGAATCGCTTCGGCCACCTGATGTCCTTCAGGGTTAAAGGTGGAGCCCAGGCTGCGCGCGATGTTTTTGATGCTTTCAGAAGAATCTGGAGAGCTACTGACTTGGGTCGGATCAAATCGGTGGCTACAATCCCGGCGATTTCAACTCATTCGCAGCAGGGTGAGGAAGGGCGAAAGCTGGCCGATATTCCTGCTAATCTAATCCGGCTTTGTGTGGGAGCGGAACATCCCGATGATATTATTGCTGATCTGGAACAGGCTCTCGCGGTGTTAGATGGTCGTAAGACTATCCATTCAGCGCCCGAGTTTTCAGCCGGAGGGGCTTCATCGGCTTCTCTCAGACGTTGACCAGGTTCAGATTTTAATCTGATTCGCGTAATATATTGAGGAATATTTCCACCAGTGCCGGATCAAACTGGGTGCCGGAACATCTCTTAAATTCGGCAATAATATTATTTTTACTTATCGATTTCTTGTAAGGCCGGCCATTGCTCATTACCTCATAGGCATCGGCGATAGCGGTAATCCTGGCTAAAAAGGGAATGGCCGGACCTTTAAGCCCCTGCGGGTAACCTTTGCCATCCCAGCATTCATGGTGGGCCAGGATGTCTTCGGCTACATGGGCAAACTCTTCGGTCGCCCGGGCAATACGAAAACCGATTTCCGGGTGTTTCCTGATTGTGGTCCATTCCTCTTCTGTGAGCGGTTTATCCTTGGTTAAAATCTCTTCCGCAATATTGATTTTACCGATGTCATGCAGGGTAATCAGCAGATCCAGCCGGCTTAACTCCGCTTCGGGGAGGTTAATTCGTTTGCCAATCTGCTGGGCAATTTTCTGCATGCTCCGGGTGTGAGATTCTGTTTCAAAACTTTTTGCCTCAAGGGTTTTCAACAGTGCTTTTAAGACAGCGCTTTTTGTACTGCGGCTCTCAGTCAGCTTCTGTTTATACATATTGTTTTCCGCTTCCTGCAAGGTTTTAATGATACTATCCTGAGCCGCTTCCTTGCAGGCTGCGCCCATGGCCATAGAAACCGGCACATCCTCGATGAAGATATCCCGGCAGCTGCGGATAATCCGTTGGCATACCAGGTTTGCATCAGGAAGCGAGGTCTGGGGCAGCAGAACTACAAATTCATCTCCGCCCCAACGGGCAAAAATGTCATCTTTGCGGCAGCTCTTTTTGATAATCTCAGCGGCTGTGCACAACGCCTGATCACCCAGGGGATGACCATAGGTATCGTTAATCAGCTTCAGGCCGTTTAAATCGGCCATGATGATGCTTAAGGGCAGTTGTCTGGCAGTATCAAGCCTTTTCATCTCCGCTTCAATGAAAGTGCGGTTGTAAAGGCCGGTCAAAGTATCGTGCAGGCTCAGGTAGCGCATTTGTTCTTCGGCTTTTTTGCGCTCCGTAATGTCGGTATGAGTCCCGAACATCGTCAGGGGTTTGCCGTCGGCAGTGCGGGTCAGGATTCGGCCCCGGTCCAGCACCCAGACCCAGTGACCGTCTTTGTGCCTGATGCGGCACTCGCATTCGTAATAGGGTAATTCCCCTGCCAGATGGCGCTCGGCCATTTCATCGGATCTGGCGAGATCAGCCGGATGGGTCAGGGATTTCCAGACATCCTGGTTTTCCGGATTAAGTTCCGCTAAGGTATAACCGAGCATTTCGGCCCAGTTCTCATTGTAAATGGTTTTTCCGGTCTGGGTATTCCACTCCCAGGTTCCAACATTTGAACCTTCAATTACATTTTCCAAACGCTCTCTTTGAGTGATCAATTCCTGCTCTGCCCTTTTTCTCTTGGAGATATCTTCGTAAATACCAAAACCGCCGGACATCTTGCCATTGATAATTACCGGTATACCTTTAATTAGAACCTCAACCGGTGAGCCATCCTTCCGGTAGCGGGTGCCTTCTTCTTCAACAGCTTCTCCGGCCAGCACCCTGGCGGTTATATCCACGTTAGCTGAGCCGGCTTTGCCCATGTTCATTACATCGTCAACATGCTTGCCTTTTACTTCCTCAGGACTGTAGCCGAATATATCTGTAAAAGACTGATTGACATCGATGATGCAGTAATTCTCGTCAATGCTGATGATGGCATCGAAGGAGTTTTTAAAAAGGGCTTCAAGCGAAAAACCGCGGTATTTTTCGTTGCTAATGTTCAAGTTATCTGCCTCACCTAAGTTCGTCTATCATGATTTGTATAGTAGCAGACTAAACAACAGGTTAAGTATTCACTTTTTGCCAGGATAATCCTTCAGGAGCTCTAAAAATGTTAAGGTCAGATCTTGCGGCAGGTTTGCCGCACTTTTTCAGGCTCTTTTCGGGAATTCCCTGCATATGCGTAGATTAAAATCTATCTAAAGCACTTAATTAAGTGCATATCCATGAACATCAATCGCTGAAAGGGTGGTAGTTATGAGCTGCAGTAAAGTAATAAAGGGGTTGTTCCTGCTTTTATCCATCCTGACTTCGATGTTCTATCTGACAGCCTGCTCAGTGGATGATCAGGCTATGACAGGCAGTAGCCGGTCTCTGGCAACCGGCGAAATTAGCAGAGAAGAAAAAACCCAATTTTGTGGTGATTTCCGTAGTCTGGTGGAGCCGGGTGTAACATGGAGTGAGAATGATCTAAACGAGGATTTTTCGCTGATCAATGCCGTGCTGATCACTTTTCAGGGCGGTTCGGCTCTGATCGAAGGGGAAGGAGCAGTAGCTGAGGGAGAAGGATTAAAGATTTTTGCTGCAGGCACTTATATAATTTCCGGTGAGCTGAAAGACGGAAGGATTCATCTGGCAGCAGGCGATGACGATCAGATCAGGCTGATTCTAAACGGCGTTGATCTGACTAACGGCAGCGGCTCTCCTTTGTATATTGAAAATGCAGGCGCGGTAGTTATTACCCTGGCTGAAGGAACAGTTAACACTTTCACTGATGGCGAGGAATATCTTACCGGCGACAAGAAGGATGAACCGAATGCAGCAATTTACAGCAACAGCGATCTGACTATTAACGGCAGCGGCACGCTCACTGTTTTTGGCAAGTTCAAACATGGTATTGTCAGTAAAAATGATCTGAAGATTATTAATGCAAAAGTGAAAGTGAATGCGGCTGATACAGGGCTCAAAGGTAATAACCTGGTTGCTTTCCGCAATGCTAACATTGCTGTAAAAGCAGGAAATGATGGTATCCAGGCTATAAATGATCGTGACCCGGCCCTGGGCCTGGTTTATATCGATGGCGGGGTCATTGATGTTTATGCCGTAATGAAGGGTATTCAGGCAGCGGCTGATCTCGTCGTAATCGATGGTGAAATCATCATTGAAAGCAGTTTAGGGTGTTAAAAAGACGAAGGTATGTTTCGTCTGTCTTTTCCTGCGTCTTTTAAAGATCTGTTAATAAGGAATTCACCAGGTTTTTCGTAGTAAACTGGCCATCGGTAATATCAGCCATTGTGCTTTCCGCGCCAAAAATTTTTAAAACAATTTCCTCAGCGCTCAAGCCCTGATTATCATGCAGCCGCCTGACTTCCAGGGCTTTATCCTCCAGGTAACTTAAGCAGTTTCTTAAAGCTACGTGCGCAGCGGGAATTACTTTCCCAATCGAAGTAAAGAGGGTCATCTTGCCGCTGTCATTGAAGCTGTCCTGGTCAGAAAATAACTTCAGCAGTTTATGCATAGAGTTCATGATTTGGCTGATATTTTCTTCCGGCCGCAGCACCTTAATATTTTCCGAAACAAAGAGGTCACCGCTGAAACACCAACCCTGGCTTTCTTCGATTAGAACTAAGTGATCAATGCTATGGCCGGGGGTTTCGACGACCTTGAAGAGGTAGTGTTCTGTTTTGATTTCCGGCGCAGCCAGTACTTCGTAATCAGCTGCTTCGGGGTAACCCCAGACCAGTTCCTGGTAAGGATAAAGTTTCGGAGTCACTTTGATCAGCGGCAGGGATTTCTGACCGGCATAAAGCGGCAGGTCAAACTTGTTCTGCAGCGCAGCGCAGCCACCGATATGATCTTCATGATAATGGGTGACAAAGACGCTTTTCAGGTCTTTACCGGAAAGGTAATCGGCCAGCTCACCGGCTGTAAAGTGGCAGCCCGTATCGATCAACAGGCCGTCAACCAGGTAAGCGGCAACCCAGTATAAAACCTGCCCATCCATATCGCGTCCCATCCGCAGTTGAGTAACCGGGCCGAACTGCTCTTCAAGAATCACCGTCTTATCTCTCCTCCCCTGCCATTATAGCAAAGGCTTTCTTTTCAGTCTCCCTGTTTTTAGGTATACTATTTTATGTATGCTAATCATTAATGCGAGGAGGAGCGGCATGGAAAAAGTGCTGGTTAAAGATCTTGTCCTTAATGCTTCTTCATATAACGGCCGGGAGATTGAGATTAACGGTTGGATCAGAAACAACCGGGACCAAAAATCTTTCGGCTTTATAGCGTTAAATGATGGCACTCATTTCAGCCCGGTTCAGATCGTCTACGAAAAAGAGCTACTGTTAAATTTTGAGGATGTGACAAAATTAGGCGTTGGGGCAGCCATTACTGCCCGGGGTAAACTGATCTTGACCCCCGGTGCTAAACAACCTTTTGAAATTAAGGCTACTGAAGTAATCTTAGAAGGTGATTCGCCTGAAGACTACCCGATCCAGCCGAAGCGGCACAGTGTTGAATTTTTAAGGGAAGTAGCGCACTTAAGGCCGCGGACCAATCTTTTTACCGCCGTATTCAGGGTGCGTTCCCTGCTCTCCTATGCGATACACCGGTTTTTCCAGGAACGCGGTTTTATATATCTTCATGCCCCGATTATTACAGCCAATGATGCTGAAGGGGCCGGGGAGCTTTTTCGCGTTACCACGCTCGATCCGCAAAATCCTCCGCTTACCGCAGAAAAAAAGGTTGATTATGGCGCTGATTTCTTTGGCAAGAAAAGCAATCTGACTGTCAGCGGTCAGCTTGAGGCAGAAGCTTTTGCCCTTGCCTTTCGCAACGTCTACACTTTCGGCCCCACCTTTCGGGCTGAAAACTCCAATACGGCCAGACATGCCGCTGAATTCTGGATGGTAGAACCGGAAGTGGCTTTTGCCGATCTGCAGGATAATATGCAGTTGGCTGAGGATATGCTGAAATATCTGATCGCTTATATCCTCGATCACGCCGTTGAAGAGATGGAGCTTTTCAACCAGTTCGTTGATAAGGGGCTGAAGGAGCGGCTTACGAATATAGTCGAAGCCGAGTTTGCCCGTATTACCTACACGGAAGCGATTGATATCCTGCTTAGGGCAAAAGCTGATTTTGAATTTCCGGTCAAGTGGGGCTGTGACCTGCAGACTGAACACGAAAGATATCTGACTGAAATATCTTTTAGAAAACCGGTTTTTGTAACCGACTACCCGAAAGATATTAAGGCGTTTTACATGCGCATCAATGATGATGACAAAACAGTCGCCGCGATGGATTTATTGGTACCGGGAGTGGGTGAAATTATCGGCGGCAGCCAGAGAGAAGAGCGGGAAGAAGTCCTGTTGAAGAGGATGGCTGAATTTAATATTCAACCCGAAGAACTCTGGTGGTATCTTGATCTGCGTAAATACGGGGGGGTAAAGCATGCCGGATTCGGGCTCGGTTTGGAGCGGGCTATTATGTATTTAACCGGCGTGAGCAATATCAGGGATGTTATTCCTTTTCCCAGGACGGTTAAATCCTGTGAATTTTAGGGAAGAGCCGGTTGTGCGTCTTAACGCTGTTTCCTGGGTGCGGAGCGGAAAGACGATTCTTGACCGGATCGACTGGACTGTCAAGAAAAATGAAAACTGGGTTGTTTTTGGTTTAAACGGCGCCGGAAAAACATCGCTGCTGAACATCATTGCCGGTTACATGCAGCCTTCATCCGGGCAGGTCATCGTCTTGGGGCGGCAGTTTGGCCGCTACGACCTGCGTGAACTAAGAAAATCAATCGGCTGGGTCAGCTCAGCTTTGAAAGAGATGTTTTATGCTACTGAAACAGCTGAAGAAATTGTCATCGGCGCCCGCGATGCTGTGATCAGGCTGCTCCGTAAACCAGACCGGGTTGAAACTGAACGGGCCCTCATGCTGCTCGAAAAGGTTGGTTGTGCTCACCTGGCCGGCAGGCAGTTCACTACTTTTTCCGATGGCGAACGGCAAAGAGTGCTGATTGCCAGGGCGCTTTTTAATAATCCGGCGTTGCTGGTCCTTGATGAGCCGGTATCGAGCCTCGATTACCTGGCCCGCGAGGATCTGCTGCTCATTTTGGATCGGCTGGCAGGTGACCCTTCCGCACCGGCCATGATCTACGTTACCCACCGTTTTGAGGATATTCCCCGGCAGATTTTCCCTAAAATCATGCTCCTTGATCGAGGTCGGGTTCATTCCTGCGGCAACCTGGATGAGATGCTGACAACTGCCAATCTCTCTGATTTTCTCGGCTGCCCGGTAGAAGTAAAATTGTGGAATGGTCGTTTTTATGTTCAGCCGGCTGAAACTGATAAAGAGGGATAAAGCTGTAAAAAGGAGAAATTATCTACCGGATCATAATCATTTGGGAGAGATAGTGTGGAGCCGCAGCAAATAGCACAGCTAGTGGAACTCAATAATAATGACTCGCGACGGGCTCTCTTTGAAGCCTATTACCGGCGTACTTTTGCTGTTGCCTATCATATTTTACGCAGCCGGGAAAGCGCTGAAGATATTACTCAGGATGCCTTCATCAAGGCTTTCCAAAACCTGCACCAGTTAAAAGACAGTTCCAAGTTCGGGGCCTGGCTGGCGGTGATCGCCTCTAACCTGGCTCGCAACTTTCTGAAGCGTGAAAAGAAAATTATCTACACTGATGAGCTGCCCGAACCCCAGGGGCAGCCTGATGCAAACGATACAGAAACAGAAGCGCTTCATGCCCTGGAACTGGAAAGGGTCCGGAAAGCGGTTCGCGAGCTATCCCCGGATCATTACCAGGTTATTGTGCTGCAGTTTTTCCACGGCTTGAAAGTTGAAGAGATTGCCGAGCTTTTAAAGATCAGCCCGGGAACGGTCAAATCGCGGTTATTCAGGGCCAGGCAGAAACTGGCCGAAGTGCTGGAACGTGATTAAGGATCATTTTGTCATATAAAATAGGGAGGTGACAAACAGCATTGAATGAAAAAGAACTTTTTAATTTAGATGACAACCTGATTCGCAGGGCGCTCGCACTGGAGATCGATTCTGTTGAGCCGCCTGCTGCCGATAGAATGTGGCGCGCCATTGAAAAAGGACTGGCCAAAAAACAGGCTCCGGTTGGCAGGACTTTTCCCGGCTGGTTTCGCTATGCCGGTTTGGCTGCCGCCGCCTGCCTGGTTATTGTTCTTGGTAGTGTTGGTCTTTTTCGGGCAGTGCAGTTTGCATCTCCGGCGGCTGAATTTGATGCCGCACTTGAGTTTGAAACGGTCTCTGAAACTGAAGCTTTGGTTGAACCTGATGCCAAACTGGAGACCCCTGCTGATGTGACTGCCTTAGAAACTGGCGAAGAGGAAGATGAGGAAGCAAGAGTACCTGCAGCAGCACAACCTGAACCCGAAGCGGTTGGAGAAGAGCTGATGACCGCTGCCGGGCTTGAGAGCGACTCTGTCCTGCTGCCCCCCTGGCCGGAACAACTGGGCAGCGATTATACCTTTTCAGAGGAGATCATTCTTCCCCTGACCGATGGAGAACCTTTACAGGTTGCCTTGTACAGCGGGCAGGAGCATGATCTGCTCTTTGTCCGATCCGCAACACCGGGAGAAGATTTGCAGCTTTTCGTTGAAAGAGTCGGGCAGCAGATGCAATTTCCGATCAATAATTTTCTAACTGAAGAAAATAACCTCTTCTTTTCCGCAGGCGGTTATACCGGACTGGCTAACCAGTCAAATGGTTTGAACCGGGCAATCATGGCGCCTTTCGGAGCTGTTGAAAAAGAGCAGCTAATCAGCTTAGCTGCCCTCATTCAATAACGTCTTAATAGTTAACGATAATCTTTATTGCGGTTTGATGTAGTGCATCATCTTGCGCAGTTCTTTTCCCACTTCCACAATTTTATGCTTTTCTTCGATACTTCTAAGCGCTCTGAACCGCGGTTGGTTAGCCTTATTTTCAAGAACCCACTCCAGGGCGAACTGGCCGGTTTGAATTTCGGTCAGGATTTTTTTCATTTCGTTGCGCACAGCATCGTTTACAATCCGTGGCCCCCTGGTCAGATCACCATATTCCGCGGTATCGCTGACTGAATAGCGCATCCGCTCCAGGCCGCCTTCGTAAATTAAATCGACGATCAGTTTCAGCTCATGCAGGCATTCAAAGTAAGCAATCTCTGGCTGGTATCCCGCTTCAACCAGGGTGTCGAAACTGGCCTTGATCAACGCTGATACTCCGCCGCACAGAATAACCTGCTCCCCGAAAAGGTCGGTTTCAGTTTCTTCCTGCAGGGTTGTTTCGATTACGCCGGCCCTGGTGCTGCCGATTCCCTTGGCGTAAGCTAAAGCAAGCTGCTTTGCTTTACCGGTATAGTCCTGGTGAATAGCCAGCAGCGCCGGCACGCCGGCCCCTTCTTTGTAAAGCCTCCTCAACAGGTGGCCCGGGCTTTTGGGGGCAATCATGAATACATCCACGTTTTCCGGTGGAATAACCTGGTGGTAAATGATATTGAAACCGTGCGATACCACTAATGCTTTGCCTTCGGTCAGGTGGGGTAATACCGATTCCTTGTAAACCGCGGGCTGATGATTGTCGCCAATCAGGATCTGTATAATTTGGGCTGCTTCGGCAGCTTCACTTACCGTAAATACCTCCAGGCCGTCTTCTTTAACCTGGTTCCAGCTCTTACTTTCCCTGTGCAGTCCGACTATCACATCAAGCCCGCTGTCTTTAAGATTCTGGGCTTGTGAGTGCCCCTGGCTTCCGTAACCCAGTACAGCAATCTTTTTCCCTTTCAGAACTCCGAGGTCGGCGTCCTGGTCGTAGTACATTACTGGCATTGTAAATTCCTCCCGGCAAATATGATAACCTTACTTATTTGCCACCGGATAAAGAACTCCTGCTTGTCAATCAACTTATTTTGCCTTTTAGTCCGGCCAAAATAATAATCGCTATTAAAAAAAGTTATCTTAGCAATATATAAAATAATGCAGGGATTTGTATTTTTATTGTATAATGATCTTTGTAAGCCCGGATCTACATAGAAACGGGTAAATCTTTCATAAAGGAGCGTGTATCAATTGAGTTTAAAAGGAACAAAAACTGAAAAAAACATTCTGACTGCTTTTGCCGGGGAATCCCAGGCCCGTAATCGTTATAGCTATTTTGCCAGCCAGGCTAAAAAAGACGGCTATGTGCAAATTCAAGCTATTTTTGAAGAAACGGCTAACCAGGAAAAAGAGCATGCCAAGCGGTTATTCAAACTTTTAGAGGGCGGCGAAGTAGAAATCCAGGCCTCATTCCCAGCCGGTGTAATCGGCAGCACCCTGGAAAATCTTAAAGAAGCGGCCGGCGGTGAAAATTATGAATGGACCGATATGTATCCCGGCTTTGCCAAGATAGCACGCGAAGAAGGCTTTGAAGAAATCGCCAAAATCTTTGATTCGATTGCCGTGGCGGAAAAACAGCACGAGAGACGTTACCTTGGCCTGAAAAATAATATCGAAAAAGGAACGGTCTTCAAAAAAGATCAAAAGGTCAGATGGTCTTGCCGCAACTGCGGTTACATCCATGAAGGCACTGAAGCACCTGACCTCTGCCCGTCCTGTGACCATCCGAAGGATCATTTTGAAGTTGTCTGCGAAAACTGGTAAAAGCGCTTGTTGCGCCCGGGAAAATACTCCGGGCGCTTTATTTTTTTAGTATTTCCTAAAAGGAGAGCTGGCTCTTGAAGTTTATCCGTTTTTACGCTGATCACGATCTAGCCTACGGCCTTTTGGATGAAGAAAATCGGGTCTTTGAAATAAGATGGCCTGAACAAAGCCGGCATAAGGATTTGCCGATCAAAACGGGCCGCATTTATGAGCTTGATGCCGTTAAGCTGCTGGCCCCCTGTCAACCTTCGAAGATCATCTGTTTAGGGCTAAACTACCGCAGTCATGCGGAAGAGATGAAATTTGATCTGCCTAAAAAACCGATCATTTTTATGAAACCGTCAACATCGGTAATCGGTCACGGCCAGGAGATTAACTATCCTCCGCAGAGTAAGCGTGTAGATTATGAAACAGAACTGGCGGTAGTTATCGGACGCCAAGCGTACCGGGTCGACCGCTCCTCAGCCCTGGATTATGTTTTTGGCTATACCTGCGCCAACGATGTTACCGCTCGCGATAAGCAACCGGCTGCGGGGCAATGGACTTATGCCAAGAGCTTTGACACTTTTTGCCCCCTTGGACCGGTAATTGAAACTGCAATCGAAAATCCGGATGATTTGATGATCAGAGGTTATTTGAACGACAAGTTAGTTCAGGAAAGCTCTACAGCCGATCATATCTTTAAGGTAGCAGACATTATTGAATTTGTTTCAGGCTGCATGACTCTGCTGCCTGAAGATGTGATTATCACTGGAACTCCTTCAGGCATCGGACCGATGCACCCGGGCGATAAATTCAGCATCACTATAGATAAAATAGGCACGCTTATCAACTTTGTGCGAGCGGAAAAATGATCGTAAAATGATCAGAAAAATAATAAAAAATGGTGTTGTATGTTCTATTATGTTGGTATATAATTAACAAAGAACATAGGGCCGTAAAGTTAGTATGTATCTAATACGCGGTCTTAAATAGGTTTTTAAGTTTTTCTCCCTGATGAGGCAGCGTAGCCGCTGTCTCTTTTTTTAGGTGAAAGGCAGGAATTTGTTTTGCATATCATAATTGTCGGTGGCGGAGGGGTCGGTTATGAGCTGGCCCGTAATCTTTCAGAAAAGCAACAGGATGTTGTGGTTATCGAAAGAAATGAACTTAAGGCCCGCCGTTTTAAAGAATCCCTTGATGTCATGGTCATCGAAGACAATGGCGCCAACGCATCAGTTCTGGAGCAGGCTGGTATTAAAGAGGCTTCCATGTTGATTGCCGTTACCCAGCTGGATGAGATCAACATGATTGCCTGCATGATGGCTAAAAAATATGATGTGCCGATCACTATCGGCCGTATTCGCAGCCCTGCCTACCTTAACGAATCGTCCGTTTTATCTCCGGTTCAGCTTGGTATTGATATCGTTATCAATCCGGAGCTGGTTGCCGCGACGGAAATATCCAAAATGCTTCATTTTCCTGATGCCGCAGAAGTTGAATATTTTAATCAGGGCAAGGTAATGATGATTGCAGTGGTGGTTGGCGCCGAAGCGGGGATCACTGATGTGCCCCTGCATCGATTGCCCCTGGGGCACAATTGCATTGTGGTCGGAATCAGCGATCAAGAAGGAAAATTTATTATTCCCGGGGGCAGCGATGTAATCCGTCCGGGCAATAAAATATATTTGCTTGGCGACTCTAAAACTCTTAAGGATATCAGTTCGCTTCTGCACCACGAAAAAACCCTGGTCAGGCAGGTTACAATTCTCGGCGGAGGAATGATCGCTTACCAGTTGGCCAGGCTGTTAGAGGAAAGTAAACAGCATTTTAATGTTAAGCTGATTGAAAAAGATGAGCATCGCTGTGAGGGTTTATGCAAAACCTTGCAAAAAACCCTGGTTCTCCAGGGCGATGCCACTGAAATTGCCATGCTCAAGGAAGAAGATACCGATCAGGCCGACGCTGTTATCGCTGCAACCGGTGATGACCGCAACAATATCGTTGCTGCTTTGCTGGCCCGCCAGTTCGGGGTTAAAAAGATTATCTGTGAAGTGATGAAACCGCACTATGTGCCGGTTTACAATGCGCTTGGCATTGAAAGCCTCATCAATCCGCGTTTGCTGGCAGCGGCCCAGATTCTCCGTCTGACCCGCAGTGAAGACGTGGTGGCGCTATCGATCTTGCAGGACGAAAAAGCCGAAGTGGTTGAGGTAATTTTACCGGAGTCGGCAAAGGTGGTTAACCGGAAAATAGCTGCCGCCGGGCTGCCCCGTGGGATGCTGATCGGTTCAGTCGTCCGCAACGGTGAAGTATTTGTCCCCAACGGAAATACCATCCTCAGGGCTGGTGATCACCTGGTTATTTTTGCTGTGCCCAAGGTCAGCGCCAAACTCGAACGCTACTTCGCTTCGGTTGAGAGTAACGGCAACAGAGATCAACTCCGCAGCCGCTTATTTCTGGCCGAATAACCAAAAATGATATATTATAAGAGACGCCAAGTATAAAGCTGCAGTTAGGGAGGTTAGCAGGTGAGACGTTTTCGCCTTTTTTACCTGATCGGGATTATGCTTTTATTTCTCTCCCTGACTATGATTGCCCCGGCTCTCTGGTCTTTTATCGCCCAGACTCCTGATCGGTTGGCTTTTGTCAAGGCTATCTTGGTTACCGCTGCGGTCGGTGGCTTTTTTTACTGGTTTTTTTCTAAATCTAAAGGCCGCGAGCTGACTATTGCCGAGAATTTTACCCTGGTGGCGATGGCCTGGTTTTTTGCCGGCATCTTCGGCGCTCTGCCTTTTCATTTTTTCGGAGTCTTTAACGGCAGTTTTATCGATGCTTTCTTTGAAGCTGTTTCCGGTTTCACGACCACCGGGGCAACCCTGATTGCTGATGTTGAGTCTCTGCCACGTGGTTTACTGCTGTGGCGTGCTTTTACCCAGTGGCTGGGGGGCATGGGTATTATTGTTCTCTTCCTGGCTATCCTGCCTCGTTTCGGTTTTCGCAGTATGACTATGTTCAAAGCCGAAATTCCCGGGCCCATTGCCGAGCGGGTAGTGCCCAGAGTGGTGCAGACAGCCAGGCGTCTCTGGATCATCTATGTTGCCCTGACCCTCACCCAGCTGGTCCTCTTAATGATCTGCGGGGTCAGCTTTTTCGACTCCCTGGCCCATGCCTTGACGACCATGCCGACTGGCGGTTTTTCTACTTATAACAGCAGTATAGCCGCTTTTAACAACCCTGCAGCTGAAATCGTGATCATATTTTTCATGCTTTTTGCCGGAGTTAACTTTGTGATCTTCTTTCGCCTCTTCAGAGGTGATTTTAAGGTAATTAATGACCCGGAGCTGCGGTTCTACCTCGGGGTGACGGTTGCGTCGATCCTGCTTGTGACCATTAATCTTTACGGCCGCACCGGAGGCGATCTTTTCCTTTCCCTGCGCCAGAGCGCTTTCCAGGTGGTATCGATCCTCACCACCACCGGATATGCCACAGCTGACTTTAATGCCTGGCCTCATTTTGCGCGGATCTTTCTGTTGATGCTCATGTTTATCGGTGCCTGCGGTGGATCGACCGGCGGCTCGATCAAGCAGGTCCGCTGGATGATGATGATTAAGTATTCTTTCCGCGAGTTGTACCGTGTGGTTCATCCATCAGCCGTTTCTTCGGTCAAACTTGGAGAGCAGCATGTCAGTGAAGAGATTCTGCGGCCGATCATGGCTTTTGGAATTCTCTATTTTTCCCTGACCGCTCTGGCGGCTCTGGCTCTTGCCTTTATGGGAGTTGATCTGGAAACTTCCATCTCAGCAGTTGCCGCTACCATTGGCAACGTCGGTCCGGGTTTGGCGGCAGTGGGGCCGATGCATACCTACCAGGTAATCCCGCCGCTGGGTAAAATTATCCTCGCCGTTATGATGGTTATCGGCCGGCTTGAGGTTTTTACCGTTCTGGTTATTTTCCTGCCGGAATCACGCAGAATATGGCTCAGAGCATTAAAGGAGAGTAGTTAAATGCTGTCTTTTCAGGCTGCCAGGCGTGAAATAGAGCTGGGGAAATTCGCTCCCGTTTACCTTTTTTTCGGAGAAGAAAGCTATCTGCGTGAAGAACTGACCCTTCACTTGCAAAAATCTTTTATCAAGGAGGAACCCGAATTCAGCCGGGAAAAAATCGACGGCCGGGAATTCGATTTGCAATCAGTGCTAGCCCGGGGAGATGAAGAAGGCCTTTTCAGCCGCAGGCGACTGCTAATTGTTGATAGCCCTGCATACCTGGCGCCTCCCCGCAAAGCCGAAACGGTTAAGGACGAAAAAGAAAGTGAGAATCAGTTGGAACAGGAAAAAACCGGCGCCGATCTGCTTGAAGCATACTTTGAAAGGCTGGGAAATAATACTCCAGATACGATTATCGTGTTCCTTTCACCGGGAGTGGACCGGCGCAAGCGTATCTATAAGATAATCGACAAACGGGGCGTAGCTGCTGAATGTGCAGCGATAAAAGGAGACGACCTTGTCGGTTGGATCAACCGGAAAGCGGCTTCCCTGGGCAAAAAGATCGACCGCTCAGCGATTGACCGGCTTCTAATGGCTGGAGATCAAAATTTACACTACTTTTCAGGTGAGTTGGAAAAGTACGCTACCTACTTAGGAGATCAGGAAAAGGTTATCACCGGTGCAGTAGTTGACCTGCTGTTTGCCGGCGATTTGGAAGGTAA
>CAYTER010000015.1:9605-25783 GCA_964436815.1 uncultured Syntrophomonadaceae bacterium | reverse complement strand
GCCTTGGAGGATATTTATATTGACATGCAAAATACTGACTATAAAATAAAAACCGGGCTGCTTGATCCGGTTCAGGCGCTGCGTCTGATGATCAGCCGTATTTACTACAGACAAAACAAAGCATGCTGAAAGGAGCATAAAAAATGACTACTATTAAACCGGAGATTAATCGCGAGAAACTGCTTAAAAATGTCTATAAGCGTGGTTACGAGTTGGAACAGCGCTACTATGGTTGCGCCCAGTGTGTAGTGGCCTCAATCGAGGATTATTTTCCCGTGCCGGAAAACCTTTTTAAAGCGGCAACCTCTTTTTCAGGCGGACTCGCTTCAACCATTGAAGGCCCCTGTGGAGCGCTGACCGGAGGGGTAATAATCTTAAGCCACTTTTTCGGTCGCTCCCGCGAGGAATGCGCTAATATTGCCCTTTTACGCCGCCCGGCGCCACTGGTCCGTCAATACTGGGATCGGATCATCAGTGAATACGGGGGGGATACCTGCCGTGCGGTGCAGGAGCATCTCTTCGGAAAAGCTTTTCATTTTTTGGATAATGAAGAATATGCCGAATACGAATCTTTAGGCGGGCACAGTCATGCCTGCGCCGATGTGGTGGGTAAGGCAGGCATTTGGCTGGCGGAAATCCTTTTAGATCACAATATCCCCAGCATCAGAAAACAGAAATAACAATAAACCGGCCTTATACCGAAGTATGGTAGAAGCCGGTTTAATTTTTTTGTAATCTGTTCAAATTGGAGGTTCTTTTAACTAGACAGCAAGGCTCTGGTTAAAGATCCGGCTCAGGCGTGATTTTTTCCGCGCTGCATTGTTCTTATGGACCACACCTCGTGCTGCAGCTCTGTCGATCTGACGGACGGCAGCATTGAGCTTCACTTTTGCCTCTTCCACATCGCCACTTTGCAGTGATTCTTCGAAACGGCGGATTGAAGTTTTCAGCATGCTTTTTGTCCGCCGGTTGCGCAATTCGCGTTTGATGTTTTGTCTTACTCTTTTTTCGGCTGATTTAATGTTTGGCAAAACCCTTGAACCTCCTTTCCACGTTTGAAACATTAAAATACTATCATCACTAAAGCTAAAAAGCAAGCCTTTGGCTAGATGTTTCTGATTGGTGGTGATGCTGAGGAGGCGGAAAGGCAAGGTTTAGCACTTAATCGGTTAGTATTGAAGGAGAAAAATAAACAATCAGCGAAGTATATTTATTTAGACTAATTTTACTGAATGGGGGCAGCTGGCGATGAAAATCCTGAGCAGTGAAGCCATGAAGGGTTTTGACCGGCGAACGATCGAAGAGTATGGTCTGCCGGGAGCCGTGCTGATGGAAACAGCCGGACAAAGGGTGACTGAGTTCATCAGGGCTATAATGCCGGATCCGGCAAAAATGCTGGTTTTGGCCGGCCCTGGCAATAACGGCGGCGATGGATTGGTCATTGCCCGATTACTGGCAAAGGCCGGTTATGAAGTGTCTCTCTGGAGCACAGTCAGACCAGGCTCTTACAAGGGAGAAGCCGCGATATTTGAAAAATATTTGCTAAAAACATCTTTTCCGGTTCAGAGGCTTAACAGTCATGAAGAGCTAACCCTCTTTAATCGCGAATTGGAAAATGCCGATCTGCTGGTTGATGCCCTGCTGGGAACCGGGATTGACCGCCCGGTGGAAGGGTTGGTTGCCGATATTATTGAGGCGGTTAATCTTAGCAGGAAGCCGGTATTAGCTGTCGACATCCCTTCCGGAGTAAACTCCGACAGCGGAGCGGTAATGGGTGGTGCGATCCGGGCCCGGTGGACAATTACTTTTGCTTTTCCCAAGCTTGGCCTGTTGCTCCAGCCCGGGGCAAGCCTGGCCGGTGAAATCATTGTTGGTGAAATATTTATTCCTGAACATTTAGCGGAGGAAGTCAGGGTTGAACTGCTGACTCCAGGTTATATCCGCAAATTAATGCCTCCCCGGCCGCCTGATGCACATAAAGGCAGCCTGGGCCGTACCCTGATTGTGGCCGGTTCGCCTGGTATGACCGGTGCGGCGGCGCTGACAGCCGAAGCGGCTTTACAAAGCGGATCGGGGTTGGTTTATCTTGCCGCCCCGCAGTCAGTCTGCCCGGCACTCGAAACAAAACTGGTTGAGGTGATTGTTTTACCGCTGCCGGAAAGTACTCCGGGGATTATCAGCCCTGATGCGGCGGAAATAATCATCGAGAAGACCAAAGAGTGCGATGCTCTGGCAGTCGGTCCCGGGCTTGATACGGGAGAAGTTACCGCCGAACTGGTTTATAAACTGGTCCAGTTAAGCCCCCTGCCGCTGGTTTTGGATGCCGGTGCCCTGACAGCCCTCGGCCGCAATATGAACATGCTGCGTTCAGCCAGATTTATGCCCGTAATTACCCCGCATCCCGGCGAAATGGCCCGTTTAGCCGGTGTTTCGGCCAAAGAGGTTCAAAGCAGCCGGCTCGCAATTGCCTTGAAAAATGCTAATTTCTGGAATTGTAATATTATCCTCAAAGGGGCAAACTCAATAATCGCTACGCCGGATGGCGATGCAGCTATAAACCCCACCGGCAGCGTAACACTGGCCACAGCCGGTTCCGGCGACCTGCTAACCGGCCTGATCGCCTCTTTTATTGCCCAGGGAATAAGTCCGGAAAAAGCGGCCATGGCCGGAGCTTATATCCATGGTTTAGCCGGAGACCTATTACCAAAGGGTCGGGGCCACAAAGCCAGGGATATCTTGTTACACTTCGGCGAAGCCTTTCGCCTGCTGGAAACAGCTGATTTAAATATACCCGGAAATCCTTTTCTTTCCAGACTGCGTCCGCTTTGAACCGCGGTAAAAATAGCTGACAGGAGGTATTTAAATGCTTGATTGCCTGATGACGACTGAACAAAAAGCCCTGCGCGATGAAGTACGCGCCTTTGTGAAAAATGATGTGAGCAAAGAGCTGTTAAGGGATATGGATGAAGATAAGATCCGTTATCCCCGGGAATACCTGCAGAAGGCGGCAGCCCGCAATCTGCTGGGCTTACGCTTCCCCGAACAGTACGGCGGCCGGGGCATGCCCTGGGCCTCGGAGATTATTGCTTTAGAAGAGGTCGGCGTTTTAGGCACCTCTCTGGGCTGCCTCTACTCACTGGTCAGCATTGTCGGTGAAGCGATTAATAAATTTGGCTCGCAGCAGCTAAAAGAACAGTATTTGAAGCCGACGATCGAGGGCAAACTGACTACCGCAGAAGCCCTGACTGAGCCGCGTGGTGGATCCGACTTCTTCGGCGCAACCTGCACCGCCAGAAAAGACGGTAACCGCTATATTCTAAACGGTCAAAAACGCTTTGTGGTCGGCTCCGAAGGCGCCGACTACTTTATGGTTTACGCCCGTACCGATCCAAACGGTCCTCCTCACAAATCGATCAGTGCCTTTATTGTTGATCGCACTCCCGAGGTAAAGGCTGAATATCTCTATGGTCTGATGGGCACCCGCGGTGGAGGAACCGGCCGCCTGGTTTTTCATGATGTTCCGGTTCCGGCAGAAAATTTACTGGGTGAAGAAAACGGTGGTTCGGCAATCTTCTACCAGATGATGATCCCGGAGCGGATGACCAGCGCCGGCGGGGCCATCGGTATGGGCCGCGCCGCCCTCGAGGTGGCTGCCCGCTACAGCACCCGTCGTAAGGCCTTTGGCGCCGAAATCAAAAACTTTCAGGGGGTCAGCTTTAAAGTGGCGGACAGCGCCACCCTGCTCGACACTTCGCGCGGAATAGTGCATCTTGCCGCCAGTTCGGTTGATGCCGGCGATAAGGCTGGCCGTTCGCGCCGCCTGGTTTCGGAAGCTAAAAAAGTTGCCACCGAGAACGCCTGGAAAATTGTTAATAATGCTATGCAAATCATGGGCGGGATCGGTTATACTAATGTTTATCCGATCGAAAAGATGTTAAGAGATGTGCGCCTGATTATGATCTGGACCGGTACCAACGAAATCATGGACCTGATTATCCAGCACGAGTACTACAAGGAGCTGGCCGAAGAAGGTTTCAGGGCGCGAGACATTGAATTTGACGCCGCGGAAGCCGATCGGGTGGATGAAAAAATCTACGAGTAAAAGATGATCAAAGTATAAGGGAGCCTGGTGATCCATGGGGAAAAGAACGGTTAAAGTAGGCTTAATCGGCTTGGGAACAATCGGCAGCAGCGTTGCCGGCCTGTTTCTGCGCAATCTTGATCAAATCAATGCTAAAAGCGATCTTAACCTGGTGCTCGAAAAGATTGCCGATCGCGATTCTGAAAAACTGCAAGCGCTTGGGTTGCCTGCCGAAAAGAAGTTATCCGATGCTTTCGAGCTGGTACGCGATCCGCAGATTGACGTTGTAATCGAGCTGATTGGCGGCATTGAGCCGGCCCGATCGCTGATTAAAGAAGCCCTTGAGAGCGGTAAGCACGTTGTTACGGCCAATAAAGACTTAATTGCTAATCATGGCGAGGAACTCTTAGAGCTGGCCCGCCGGAAAAACTTAAGTATCTTTTACGAAGCCAGTGTTGGTGGCGGAATTCCCCTGATCCGCCCGTTAAAATACAGTTTGATTGCTGACCGTCTCAAGCGAGTGGTTGGTATCCTCAACGGCACTACCAACTATATTTTAACCTGCATGAGCCAGGAAGGGCTTGGTTTTGATGAAGCCCTGGCCCTGGCCCGGGAGAACGGCTTTGCAGAGGCTGATCCATCCAGTGATATTGAAGGACGGGATGCATCCTACAAACTGATGATCATGGCCGGTCTGGCCTTCGGGCGGGTTATCGATCCATCCCGGGTCTACGTTGAAGGGATAACCGGTATTACCGCCGGGGATATTAACTATGCCCGCGAGATTGACTGCGTGATTAAACTTTTGGCTATCGGTGAAGAACTGCCCGAAGGTATTGCCCTCCGGGTACATCCGGCGCTGATCCCTCAATTCCATCCCCTGGCTTCGGTTAATAATGAATTTAATGCCGTTTTTATTGAAGGTGAAGCAGTCGGAGATGTAATGCTCTACGGTCGTGGAGCCGGCGGCAGCCCCACATCTACGGCGGTGATGTCTGATGTAGTCGAAGCCGCCCGTTGTATCAGTGGTCAATCGGTTTGCACCATGATCGAAAAACATGCCCCCGGCACCAGGTATGTGCCGATTGAGCAGCTGAGCAACCGGTTTTACCTGCGTTTTCTGGCCGAGGATCGCCCCGGGGTGCTTGCGGCCTTTTCGAAAGTGTTCGGTGACCACCAGGTCAGCCTCGATATGGTGATCCAGAAGCGGCGGGTGGAAGATTTAGCGGAGATTGTTCTCGTTACCCACCTGGTCCGTGAGGACTCTTTTAGAAAAGCGCTTGACCAGGTGATGAAACTGGAGATGATCAGGCCTAATCCCAGCACTATTCGCCTGATGGTTTAGGATAGAGGGATTAACATGTGCTCAGTATTGTCAGCGCGTCCTGCCTGGGTTGAAATCAACCTCGATCACGTCATCCATAATGTTGAGCAGTTTAAAGCTCTCTTAGCGCCCGGAACAAAGATCATGGCCGTTGTCAAAGCTGATGGCTATGGCCATGGCGCTGCTGTTGTGGGAAAAACTGCCCTGACTGCCGGTGTGGACAGTCTGGCGGTTGCCTTTGTCGAAGAAGGAATTTATTTGCGGCGGGCCGGCATTGAAGCCCCGATTTTACTGCTCGGCTATACCGACCCGGTACAGTTTGCCACTCTCACTGAATATAACCTGATCCCGACTGTTTTTGATTACCAGACTGCGGCCGAATTTTCCAAAATGGCTGATGCTGAAGGAACGACTTTAACCCTGCATCTGAAAGTGGATACCGGTATGGGGCGGGTTGGCCTGCTGCCCGAAGAGGCGGTTGCAGAGATCTTGCGCATCACAGCCTTGCCTGCCTTAAAGGTTGAGGGCCTGTTTACCCATTTTTCTTCAGCCGAGGAAGAAGATCAGCACTACACTGCCGGGCAGCTTAAGCTGTTCGATCAGATCATCAAACAATTAAAAGAAAAGGGAGTTACCTTTCCCCTGATTCATGCGGCCAACAGTGCAGCGGCAATCAAAAACCCATCTGCGCGCTATAACCTGATTCGCTTAGGCCTGGCTCTTTACGGGCATTATCCTGCACCCAACCTTCAAAAGAGCGCTGTCACTCTGCAGCCGGCCATGACCTTTAAGAGCAGGGTGGTAATGGTAAAAAAACTGCCCCCGGGCAGTTGTATCAGCTATAACTGCATCTACCGCACAGCCGCCGAGGAATTGATCGCCACTGTTCCGGTCGGCTACGCCGATGGTTACAGCCGCCTGCTTTCCAATCAGGGCCAGGTTTTAATTCGCGGGTTAAGGGCGCCGGTTGTGGGCCGGATCTGCATGGATCATTTGATGGTTAATGTCACCCATATTCCCGGAACGCGGCGTGGTGACGAGGTGGTTCTGTACGGCAGGCAGGGAGAAGAAGAACTGCCGGTAGAAGAAGCGGCTTCGCTGATCGGCAGTGTAAACTATGAGTTATTGTGTGCGGTGGATAAAAGGGTTTCCCGTTTCTATTATAAGGATAAGCAGCTGACAGCTATTCATGACTTTATCGAAGATCGGGATTTTGATCATTGAACCAGAGCCGGTTTTCGATCAGGCCGGCGATCTTTTTTGGAACCGTTGCCGGAAAAAAAATAGTTTGCGCGTGGAGGATAACCGTTCCAGCCAGGGTGGCTGCAAAATAGCGGCGAAAGTGCCGGGCAAAAGAACGGTTGTAATGGATTGCTGCCGGATTCCCCGTTTTCAGGGCATCGCTGATCGCCCACACAGCCAAAAGTGCGCTTTTAAATGAGTTATACAAGCCTTCCCCGGAAAAAGGCTCAACCAGGCCTGCGGCATCGCCGATCAAGATCAGGTTCCCCTTTGCCACCCTGCTTAGCGGGCCGAGAAAGGGAAGCGGCCAGCTCTGTAATTTAGTTTTTTCTCTACCAGCGAACAGTTGCCTGTATACCCTGATCAATTTTTTACGTCCGGCGAATCCCCCGATTCCGCGGTTTGTCCATGCCCTGCTCTGAAAGGCCCAGCCCATCCCGCCTTTGAAAGGCAGGGGGTAGATATTAAGCTGCGCAGGATTCTCAGGCTCAGGATTTTGCTCTGCCTGGTTGGTGAGCGTTTCTGTCAGGCCCCAGCCGCAGATCCTGGTACGAATACGGCGATCAATCCCCCCCAACGCGGAGCAGCGCCCCAGGGCGCCATCAGCTGCGATTAGGAAACGGGTCTTGACGGTTATCATTTTTTGGCCCGCCAGGAAATGGAGAATAAAACGATAACCGGGATCAATTTTTTTATTGATAACTTCAATTTTTTTCAGGGAGACTTCTTCTGCCAATAAGGCTCCCTTACTGGAGGCATAAGCTGCCATCAGCTGATCAAATGAGCTTCTTTGCACTAAATATCCCAGCAGTTTTTCTGACTGGTAACTGTAACTTTTATCCTTCTTGATGATGGAAAGGCGCTTAACAGGCTCAGCTGTCTCCGGTGGCAGGCTGAAGTCGGCCGGCAGTAAGGAAAGGGCTCGAAACGAGATAAATCCGCCGCAAATTTTGTGGCGGGGAAAGCTTTTTTGTTCAAGGATCATGGTTTTAATTCCGGCTTTAGCTGCTTCTGCAGCAGCGAAAGCACCAGCCGGACCCGCTCCGATTACCGCTAAATCATATTTTTCAGTGCTCATGCTTTATTTTAACACCATTCTTTATTACCGGTAAGACCTGCACGTTGCTAATAATAAGCGGCTAGTCCATGATTATTTATGTTACGATACTACTGTTAGTTATCAGCGCTGTGCTAAATCTGCTTTTTACGAGGAGTGCGCAAAATGGCTTGGATACCTTATCTGGTTATTATTTTAGGAGTATTTTTGCTGCTGATGATTCCCGTGTTGTGGTTTAAAATACGCACTGACCCGATGTCAGTGCTGCGCCCAATCTGGCAGGATACCCTGACTCCAGGGTTTGCCGTTTTTATAGGCATTCTGGTTATTGTGATTGCCTTCATTGGCGGCTTATGGGCGATCATGACCGGTATAAACCTGTTATCCCGGGCTTTTTAAGCACGATCGCCCATTTGTGGCAGTGGCTGCGTAATAATTGCCGCATATTTACAACACTATCAGATTAGATTTATCTTCCGCTTTGGATTAAAATGGTATAAGCATAAATATAAAGAGGTTTTGCGCAGTGAATGAGCTGATTTATATCGCCGATGATGAAACGAATATTCGTGATGTGGTTAAATCCTTTCTGGAAAGCGAAGGTTACCGGGTTGATGCCTTTAAAGACGGTGACCAGCTGCTGGCTGCCTTTAACGAAGCGCCCTGCGACCTGATCATCTTAGATATCATGATGCCCGGAACCAGCGGTTTTGATGTTTGCCGTGAGATCCGCAAGTCAAGCACCGTGCCAATTATCATGCTGACCGCCCGCGACAGTGATCTCGACTACGCCACCGGCATTAACCTCGGCAGCGACGATTATTTTACAAAACCTTTTTCAGCGATGTCTTTGGTGATGCGGGTGAAAGCGATTCTGCGCCGCATTGAATATGAAAGAGCTGGCCAGAGCAAAGCCGATGATCAATCCCTGGCTTTTGCCGATCTTGAGATTAACCGGCAGGGTAAAACAGTACTCCAGGGCAACAAGCCGGTCGACCTTACCCCTAATGAATATAACCTGCTATCCTACCTGGTCGACAACAGCGACCGTGCAGTTTCCAGGGAAGAGCTGCTCAATAATATCTGGGGCTACACCTGTGAAGTTGAAACCAGGGCGGCTGATGATACAGTCCGCAGGTTGCGTAAAAAACTTGCTGACGGTCAGGCAGTAATCGAAACAGTATGGGGTTATGGTTTCCGGTTGAAGGAGAAGTCGGCAGATGAAAAATGAACCGAAACGCAGAATGAAGATCCGCACCAGGATAACCCTCTTTATGTTTGTCTATATAGCGGCAGTATTTTTTGTAGTTCTGGTGGTATTTAATCTGCTGGTTCAGGAATACATCAAGAGTATTGTCAACGAACAGCTTAAAGATTTTCTGCAGGCTGCTGAATACGGCCAGGAACAATCACCAGGCTCACAATCTTCTGAGCAGACGCTACAGCCGGATCAATTTATCATCATGCCCTCCGGGATCCATAAACTGCCCCGTGGCCCGGTGGGAAAAACAGAAGCGATCATTATCTCGGAACGTTATGAACTGATCTTTCCCACCCGCGATAATGTCATGTTTTTTGATATCGAAGAGATCATTAACCTGGTTGCCCAGCTTGAAGCGGCGCAGATTGATCTAAACAGCAAACAGATAAACCAGGTTAATGTTTCCGGTCGCGAATTCTACCTGGTATCGATCCCTGTGGAAGGGGCTTTCTTCAGCGGCACCGGCTACATGATTCCCTACATCGATATGACCACCATTACCGCCTTCGCCGGCCGCATCAACACGGTTCTGCTGGTTGTTACGGGGTTGGCCTTCATATTTGCCGCTTTTATGGCCGCCTTTCTATCCGGGGTGATCGCCAAACCGATTCGTGAGTTAACACGTTTTGCCGGCCGGATCGGTAAAGGTGACTTTACAGAGAGCAACGCCGTCTACCAGGAACTAGAGCTGGCTGACCTGGCCGAAAGCATGAATACGGCAGCCCGGCAGCTTGACAGCTATGATCGTGAACAGAAGACCTTTTTCCAGAACGTATCGCATGAACTGAGAACACCGCTTCAGTCAATCCGTTGCAGCGCTGAAGGCATAGAACACGGCATCCTGGATCAGCTCCCGGCCAGCAGGGTAATCATTGCCGAGACCGATCGTTTAAGCGAGATGGTGGAAGACCTGCTTTACCTTTCCCGAATCGACAGCCTATCGCGTGATGACGATCTGCGCTCCGAATGTGATCTGCGTGAACTGCTTTCCAACAGCGCGGAGCGGCAGCGCAGTATGGCAGAAGAAAAGGGAGTGCAGTTTGATTTTGATTTTGACTCCCGCCCGGTACTCTGCAGCTGCTCCGAAAAGCACCTCACCCGCGCTTTTACCAATCTGATTTCCAATGCCATCAGGTATGCCCGTGAAAAAATCACCCTCACCTGCCGCCATAAAAGCGGCGTGATCACCATTGAGGTAAGGGATGATGGCAAAGGCGTTGCCGATCAGGATCTGCCCTTTATCTTTGAACGGTTTTACAAAGGACGGGGCGGTAAACATGGCATTGGCCTGGCCATCGTCAAGACGATCATCGAACAGCATCGCGGTAAAGTTGCCGTAAAAAGCGATAACAGCGGCACGGTATTTACCGTAACCCTGCCCTGCTGATATAACCCCCAGCTTTAATCGCTTGCCACAAATTTGCTTCATTTTAGCCGACCATTTTCGGAGATTCGCCGGCTTCTTTTTAATATGCTAAATACCGAAGGGAGGCCTGACCTAAATGTTCATCGATTTGAGCAAAAAAGTGATCATCACCTTTGGTATTGCCACTATTTTGTTATCCGGGATATTCGGATTCGGGGGAGCCTATCTGGCGAATTCTGTAATGAACAGTAATCAGGCTGCTGCTATTGAATGCTTCACTGCAACCGGCGAACCGGTCAGTTTTGTGGCCGATGACGGTATAAATTTAGGAACACTCTATGACAACTGCACAGACCTTGATGTGTCTGAAGTCTATAGCCGTAACGCTGAAAGCGTGGTTGAGATCAGAACAGAATCAGTCCAATCAGCCGGCCGGATGGGTCAGTATATTGTTGCCGGCGCCGGAAGCGGGGTAATTATCACCGCCGATGGCTATGTCGTTACCAATAACCATGTCATTAACGGAGCCCAGACTATCATCGTGCGAACCAATAATGGCGCTAATTTTAACGCCCGGTTAATTGGTCGCGATGTCCGGACCGATATCGCAGTATTAAAAATAGAAGCTTTCGGGCTTAAACCGGTAGTTTTCGGAGACTCCTCCAAGCTGACTATCGGGGAGCCGGCCATAGCAATTGGTAACCCCTTAGGTGAACTCGGCGGAACCGTTACTGAAGGAATAATCTCTGCCCTTGACCGGGATATCGTAGTCGATGGTGAGGTTATGAACCTGTTGCAGACTTCCGCCGCGGTAAACCCTGGCAACTCGGGTGGCGGACTTTTCAACAACCGTGGTGAACTGATTGGCATCGTGAACGCAAAATCCGGCGGACTCGGTGTTGAAGGCCTCGGTTTTGCCATCCCGATCAACACTGCAGCCGGTGTAATCGAGCAGATTATTGATTATGGGTATGTGCCCGGCCGGCCTGTGCTTGGGGTCAGGTTGATCGATATCACTGATCCCGGAACAGCCATGTATTACCAGGTTCGGAACACTGGCGTATATGTTTATGAATCAATGGCCTTAAACGGTCTGCAAACTGCCGACCGGATCATCAGCATTGATGATCGGGAGGTCAGAAGCACCCTGGATGTCAGGGCTATTATTGAACAGTATGAAGTTGGCGAGACAGTTAAAGTAGTGGTTGAGCGGGGAATCAGTGAGGTTGAGCTTTATATAACCTTAATCGAGGAAACCTGATAGCCGCCAAGTGGCCAGTTGTAACTAAAAGCATAAAGTTAGCGGACGCCGTGCCCGAAAAATTTCTAGTCAACTAACGGTCAATCCTGCAATCTGCAAAAAACCTCGGGTATGGAAGGACGCTTCATATAAATGTGAGCGGTGCCGGTCGTGATAGCTATAGCGACCGTTCACCGCTCACCTGCTTTTCGTGCTTCAGGAGCTAAAATCATGTATCAAGGTAAGAACTTATATCAGCAGCGGCCTTCACCCCATCGGCAATGGCTCTGACCACCAGCGACTGGCCACGGGCCATGTCTCCGGCTGAAAAAACTCCGGGCATGCTGGTCATATGCCGGTCATCAATTAAAATGTTGCCCCGGTTATCGCGCTCTAATCCGATTGCATCGGCCAGGGGATTTGCTCCCGGCCCTGTAAAACCAAGAGCTAACAGGACCAGTTCAGCCTCGATCGTAAAATCAGTATTGCCAGTCCGCACCGGTTTTAATCCACCATCTGCCTCAACCCACTCAACTTCACAGCAACGGACCCCGGTAACCTCATGACGATCATTGCCGCTAAAGCTTTTTGTATCAACGCACCAGTGTCTTGTCCCGCCTTCTTTATGGCTGCTTGATTCCCTGTTGATGATCGGCCAGAGAGGCCAGGGATTATTCTGGCTGCGGCTTTCCGGGGCGCGGGGCATAATTTCCAGCTGCTGTACTGACTTGGCGCCCTGCCTGAGTACTGTTCCGATACAGTCCGAGCCGGTATCTCCCCCGCCGATTACCACCACATTCTTACCGCGGCCGCTGATATCTTCTTCCTCAGTCAGCGGTTCGCCAAGGATTCGTTTATTCTGTGCTTTTAACAGTTCGAGGGCAAAGTGGATCCCTTTAAATTCCCGCCCCGGTACATTCAGGTCACGGGGTTCTTCAGAACCGCCGGTGAGAAGAATCGCTGCGAAATGGCGCTTCAGATAATGATAAGAGAGGTCGCTGCCAACGGTTATGCCGCCCTCAAAGATTACGCCTTCATCTTGCATCAGGGTAGTCCGGCGTTTAACAATCTTTTTATCCAGTTTGAAATTGGGGATACCATAGAGCAGCAGACCTCCGGGGTTTAGCTCCCGGTCAAAAACCGTTACCGCGAAACCTTTTTGGTTGAGCAACTCTGCGGCAGCCAGTCCGGCCGGCCCTGATCCGATTACCGCCACTTTTTTGACCGATCTTTTCCGGGGCAGGCGTGCTTTTATCCAGCCTTCATCAAAACCTTTTTCAATAATCATTTTTTCAATCTGCCTGATCGTCACCGCATCGTCATTTATGCCGAGCACGCAGGATCCTTCACAGAGGGCCGGGCAGATCCGCGCTGTAAACTCAGGAAAAGGATGGGTTGAAAGGAGCAGGGTAAGCGCTTCCTGCCAGTGACCCTGGGCTACCAGCTCATTCGTTTCCGGAATTACATTGCCAAGCGGGCAGGCATAACCGTGGCAAAAAGGTGTTCCACAGGTCAGGCAGCGGGAAGACTGCTTTAGGACTTCCTCTTCGGTGAGGGTCAGTTCAACCTCGTCGAAATCACTTAGCCGTTCAATACTGTCACGGTAACCTGGTTCGCTGCGTGCTATTTTCCCTTGAGTTTTATCAGCCATGGTTTGTTTCTCCCTTTGTCTAGCTAATCTGCGGCAGAGCCCTTTCCACAGCCCTGTCCTCGAGGCTCATTTTACCGAGAGCAAGCCGGTATTCCATTGGAAAGACCTTAATAAAGAACGGCAGGCATTCCAGCCAGTTGCTGAGGATAAAGGCTGCTTTGGGACTGGCTGTATAGGTGTGGTGTCGGGTAATCAGACATTGCAGCTCGAGGATATCTTCCTCATCAGTCAGCGTCTCGAGGTCGATCATATCCAGGTTGCAGTTGGCATCAAGTATTCCGTGTTTATCATAAATATAGGCAATACCGCCGCTCATTCCGGCCCCGAAATTAACCCCGGTAGGACCTAAAACAACCACGCGGCCGCCGGTCATATATTCACAGCCATGATCGCCAACCCCTTCAACTACAGCGATGGCCCCGCTGTTTCTGATTGCAAAACGTTCGCCAACCCTGCCATTGGCATAAAGCTCGCCCGCAGTAGCCCCGTAAAGAATTACATTACCGCCAATTGTATTTTTAGCAGGATCAAAATCGCCGCCGCTGAAAGGTCTTAATATAATGCGCCCGCCGGCAAGCCCTTTGCCGATATAGTCATTGGCTTCTCCTTCAAGGTTTAAGGTTAAACCGCGGGAAGCAAAAGCGCCGAAACTCTGGCCGGCAGAACCTTCAAAATTTAAAGTAATTGTATCGTCCGGTAAGCCGGTGTTGCCATATTTTCGGGCAATATGGTTCGATATTATTGTTCCCACGGTGCGGTTATGATTGTAGATTGGAGTGCCAACAGTAACCGGATTGCCGGTTTCAATAGCATCCAGCACCTTCGGAAGCAGACTGCTGTCCAGCGCATCTTCCAGGTTGTGGGGGTGCGGATCAGTAAAATAAAATTCTGCTCTTTCGGCTTTCGGCTGGTAGAGTATTTTGCTTAAATCAACTTTTTTCGCTTTCCAGAAATCAATATCCCGGTTTTGCTCCAGCAGATCAACCCGGCCGACCAGTTCGTCAACTGTGCTGATCCCCAGGCTGGCCATGATTATCCGTAGCTCTTCGGCGATAAAGAACATCAGATTTTTAACATATTCCGCTTTTCCGGTGAAATTTTTACGAAGATTGTCATCCTGGGTGGCCACGCCTACCGGGCAGCAGTTGGAATGGCAGTCGCGCATCATCACACAGCCGCAGGAAACCAGGGCGGCAGAGGCAAAGCCGAATTCTTCCGCTCCCAGCAGTGCGGCGATGGCTACATCGCGACCGGTTTTCAAACCGCCGTCAACCTGCAGCCGCACCCGGCTGCGCAGGCCGTTTAGGATTAATGTTTGCTGGGCTTCGGCCAGCCCCAATTCCCAGGGTACACCGGCATGTTTGATCGACGAGAGGGGTGCCGCTCCCGTTCCCCCGTCTGCCCCGCTGATTAAAATCAGATCGGCCCGGGCCTTGGCCACCCCGGCAGCCACGGTGCCGATGCCCGCTTCGGAGACCAGTTTTACCGAAATGCGGCTTTGCGGATTGGCGTTGCGCAGGTCGTAAATCAGTTGCGCCAGATCTTCGATCGAGTAAATATCATGGTGCGGGGGTGGTGAGATCAGGGTTACCCCCGGGGTAGAATGCCTGACCCGGGCGATATTCAGATCAACCTTATGCCCGGGCAGCTGGCCCCCTTCGCCCGGCTTGGCTCCCTGGGCAATTTTAATTTGAATCTCACCGGCGCTGGCCAGGTATTCTGCTGTCACTCCAAAACGACCGCTGGCTACCTGTTTAATCATGCTGCAGTAATTTTTCCCGCCGGGGACTGCCTTATATCGGGCCGGATCTTCGCCCCCTTCACCGGAGTTACTTTTACCGCCAATATCATTCATCGCTTCGGCCAAAGTCATATGGGCTTCAGGGCTGATTGAGCCAAAAGACATGGCGCCGGTTACGAAACGTTTGACAATTTCTGAGGCCGGTTCCACCTGGTCGATATTAATGGCTTTAACTTTCTTAAAACGGAGCAGACCGCGTAAGGTTGACTGTTTCTCAGTTTGCCGGTTAATCAGTTCTGCGTACTGCCGGTACTGGGCAGAATCATTTTGTTTTACGGCCTGCTGCAGAAAGCTGATTGACTCAGGTGACCAGAGATGCCGTTCGCCGTCAACCCGGTAGGCGTACTGACCGCCGGACGGCAGCAGCCTGGCTTTATGAGTAGTATCCTTAAAGCGCAGGTAATCGTGGTAACGCATATTAACTTCGGCTGCGATTTCGTCCAGCCCCAGCCCCTGGATACGGGAGCTCGTTCCGCCAAAATATTTGGCAATCAACTCGTCATTTAAACCGATTGCTTCAAAAACCTGGCCGTTGCGGTAGCTGCGCAGGGTTGAGATGCCGATTTTTGACATCACCTTTAAAATTCCCTTGCAGAGGGCGCGCACGTAATTTTCCATTGCCTTCTGGCTGGATAAGTTCTTGCCAAGCATTGACTGGTTGGCCAGGTAGGCGATTGATTCAAAGGCGAGGTAGGGGTTGATAGCCGAAGCCCCGTAACCCAGCAGCAAGGCCATATGCATGATTTCCCGGGCTTCGGCGCACTCGGCCAGGATGCCGATCTTGGTGCGCAGGCGCTTTTCGACCAGGTAGCGGTTTACTGCCGATACAGCTAACAGGGAAGGGATGGGAGCCATATTGTCATCTAAGCCGCGGTCGGATAAGACCAGTAATCCGTATCCTTCGTTTATGGCGTTCTCTGCGCTTTTGCACAGGTCATCTAAAGCCTGCTCCAAAACAGAGCCGTCACCGCCGGCCTGAAACTGGATTTTAAATCTTTTGCTCTTAAAACCTTTTTCCTCAAGGCTGCATAGTCTGACCAGGTCTTCGTTTGATAGGATCGGGTGGTTTAGCTTGATCAGGTGGGCTTGTTGGGGTGTTTCTTTTAAAAGGTTATCCGGCGCTCCGATAAAAGTCATTAAAGACATCACCAGTTC
>CAYTER010000015.1:0-9505 GCA_964436815.1 uncultured Syntrophomonadaceae bacterium | reverse complement strand
CGGTAAGGGTGCTGTCTTGACAACCGGATCTTAATCTCTGTGTTTTTAAGCAGTCTTTTTTCTTCAAGATCAACCAGCAGCATTTCGCCCGGTCTTAGAGCGCCTTTTTCTCTGATCTCTTCCGGTGGCAGATCGACAACCCCCACCTCGGAAGCAAATACCATGAAGCCTGATTTGGTCAAAGTATAGCGTGCCGGGCGCAAACCATTGCGGTCGAGAATGGCCCCGATTTTGCGTCCGTCGGTAAAAATAACGGCAGCCGGTCCATCCCAGGGTTCAATTAAACCGGCATGATATTCAAAAAACCCTTTCAGATCAGGTCCGATTGGGTATTTATCGCCCCAGGCCTGGGGGATCAGCATCGCCATACTGTGCTCGATCACCCTGCCCCCGTTAAAGAGCAGCTCCAGCACGTTATCCAGGTTGGCTGAGTCACTGGCATCGGCTTCTAATACCGGTAAAATCTTTTTGATTTCCGCACCAAAGAGTTCCGATTCAAAATTCTTTTCCCGCGAAGCCATCCAGTTGCGGTTGCCTTTTAAAGTATTGATTTCTCCGTTATGGCAGAGATAGCGGAAAGGTTGGGCCAGCGGCCATGAAGGAAAGGTATTGGTGCTGAAGCGTTGGTGGACGATGACAAAGGTACTTTCTACCTTTTCATCTGTCAGGTCCGGGTAAAACTGCTCCACCTGCTGTGGCATCAACAAGCCCTTGTAAACAATAGAGCGGCAGGAAAGGCTGACAACATAAAAGGTTTCATTACTAGGAAGCAGCGGAGCTACTTTCTTTTCCGCATCTTTACGGGCAATAAAAAGTTTGCGCTCCAGCGCTTCGCCGGTAAAGCCACGGCCGTCAACCAGGCACTGACTGATAAAAGGCATATTTTCCAAAGATACCGTACCAAGCACTTCCGGGGTTACCGGCACGTTGCGCCATCCGATTAACCTTAAACCGGTTTCTTCCAGGGTTTGCTCCAGCAGTTGGCAACACTTATCCCTTGAATTTTCCTCGTGCGGCAGAAAAACCATGCCCACCCCGTATGCATCCACTGCCGGCAGTTCCCAGCCATTTTCAGCAGCGACTTTTCGAAAAAAACGGTCGGGAATCTGGAACTGCAGCCCCGCGCCATCGCCGGTTTTATCATCAGCGCCTGTTGCCCCGCGGTGCAGCAGGTTTTTTAAAACGCTTACACCTTTGCTGATTATTTCATGGCTCTTTTCACCGTTAATGTTGACTAAAAAACCGAGGCCGCAGGCATCATGCTCATGACCGGAATGGTATAAGCCTTGGTCGGTATGTGATTTAACCTGGATTTTGTTAGATCTCACCTGTGATCAGCCCCGATCTGCTATTAATTTTTCTAAACGGAAAATAATTATTTTTATATAATAGATCCGTATCAGTCATAGATCAAGCTAAAATATCAAAATAAGCTTTTTTCTTTACGAAATCTTTGTTTTATGAGAAGCTAAATGTTGCGATGAATAATTTCAGCCTCTCGACCAAACGCCTGACTGTAAAAGAACTTTCCTTGACTGACGCCCCTTTTATCTTGCGTCTGCTCAACGAACCTTCCTTTATTGAAAATATTGCCGATAAAAAGGTCCGCTGTCTTGAAGGGGCAAAAAAATATTTGCTTGAGGGACCGCTGGCCAGCTACCGGGAACATGGTTTTGGCCTTTTCCGCATCGCTTTGCAGGAAGATGACACGCCGATCGGCATTGCCGGTTTGCTCAAACGCGATTTTTTAGATGACGTTGATCTTGGTTACGCCATGCTGCCGGAGTTTTGCGGTGCTGGCTATGCCTATGAGGTCACCACCGCCCTTATTCATTATGCGAAAGAAGAGTTATCTTTGAACAGACTCGTAGCCATAGTGGCTAAAAGTAACAGCCGCTCCATTAAACTTTTACTAAAGCTTGGTTTCCGGGCAGACGGCATCGTTACCTATCCCGGAGATGAAGAAGAATTATGCCTCTACCGCCTTGATCTTGCCTGAAACCTTCAAAGTACATGCCTTAACATTCTATGTATTGTAAATAGTCATAATTTGCTGTATAATAAGTCTGAAAATAATATCAGGGGAGGTTTTTATAATGGGCCTTTACATTATGTGCGGGAAGTACAATCCGGGTTCATTGCAGGAAATTAGCCCCGACCGGACTGAGAAAGCTAAGGATTTGGTAGAAGACAACGGTGGTACTGTCAAAGCAGCCTATGCTCTGCTCGGAGATATAGACTTGCTCTTTGTGGTCAACTTTGCCAGTATCAAGAATGTGGTTAAAACATCAGTAGATATGGGTAACCTGCTGAACATCAGCTTCTCGACTTACCCGGCCATGACCGTTGAGGAATTTGATAAACTTTTCTAAGCTCTACTGTGATCTTTGATCACCCATCGTCATAGAACCTTGCAGTCACCCCCTGGCTGACTGCATATTTTTTTATGGCCATTAATAATTAATCGATCGCTACATTCTTACACCAGGAAAAGGTGATTACATGAATCTCAAGAGCATTCGAAATCCCGATCTCTACCATGGCCGCCTAAGCCGGAATTATTTTGAAGGCTGGTATTTCAAGCTGGTTGACCGAAATAAAGAGCGGGCTTTCGCATTCATCCCGGGCGTTTTTTTCAGTTCGACCCCCAAATACGACCACGCTTTTATTCAGTTTGTCGATGGGATGAAGAAAACATATTGCTATGAACGTTTTTCCACCGAAGAATTTTCTGCTTCTAAAAACCGTTTTGCCCTGAATGTCGCCGGTAATCACTTTGGCATAAACGGCCTTAATTTTAAGCTGGATGTTGTAAACTCTAAGATTAGCGGGGAGCTTAAATTCACCAATCACCTTAGCTGGCCGGACAGCCTCTTAAACCCCGGCAGCATGGGCTTTTATAACTATATTATTAAGATGCAGTGTTACAGCCAGGTCTGCGCCATGGATTTTGATATAAGCGGTGTCCTGGAGATTAACGGAGAATTAGTTGATTTTAACGGGGGCAGAGGCTATATAGAAAAGAACTGGGGCTCCGCTTTTCCCTACTCCTGGGTTTGGGTTCAGTGCAATCATTTTGATCATCAGCGTGCGTCATTAAGCTGTTCCCTTGGCCATATTCCTTTTCCCATTTCCAGCTTCAGGGGCTTTCTGGTCGGCCTCTATGTCAGTGATCAGTTCTATGCATTTACGACCATGAACCGCAGCCGGGTCGAAGTGATCCAAAATGGCACCGATTTAACCATCACCCTTCAAAACCGTCACCACCACCTGATCATTGACTGTGAAACAAAAAAAGAAAATTTTATTCTCTTAAACGGACCGCGCGGTGACCAGATGATCCCTCTGGTCCAGGAAAACCTGCAGGGACGGGTCAGGATCACCTTAAAAGAACTTGAAAGCGGTCAAACAATCTACGCTGACAGCGGCAGCTGCGCCGGCGTGGAGTATGGCGGCGACCAAATGATGGTAATCGATCATTAATAATTACCCTTAAACCCCCTGTTTTTGCTATGATAGGAGTATCATGACAGCGGGGTAAGTGATCATTAATAATGGCAACCAGCCCGGAAGAAGCGATCATAGCGGTAAAAAACCTGGTTAAAACCTACCGGTCCGGAGCGCAGCAGTTTGAAGCCCTCCGCTCGGTCAGCCTTAGTATTTCTCCCAATGAATATATCGGCATCATCGGCAAATCAGGAGCCGGTAAAACTACCCTGATCAATATGCTCAGCGGTGTGGATCAGATCACATCCGGCGAAGTGTACGTCAACGGTACCGCTGTTCACACCCTTAACGCGGATCAGCTGGCTCTCTGGCGGGGATTAAATTTAGGCGTTGTTTACCAGTCTTTTCACCTTCTACCCATGCTTTCCCTCCTCGAAAATATTACCCTGGCCATGGACTTTTGCGGAACTTACCGGCACGGCCGATCTGAAAAACGAGCGCTGGAGCTGCTCGAAAGCGTTGAGCTGGCAGCACATGCCCGTAAGCTTCCGGCGCAGATTTCCGGCGGTGAAAAACAGAGAGTTGCCATCGCCAGGGCGCTGGCAAACGACCCGGCTGTGATCTTGGCCGATGAGCCCACCGGAAGGCTTGACTCTGTTACCTCTGAAACGATCTTTCAGATTTTTCGCGACTTGATTGCCCGGGGCAAAACCATACTCATGGTTTCCCACGACCGGACGCTGGCTGACCGGGTTGATCGGGTGATCAATATCGAAGACGGAATGATCTTAACTGAGGGCGGTGATCTGACCTGATCCCCGTCCCGTTTAACCCGCATGCCCGGGAACCGCTGATTAAGCTCGACCAGGTTAGCAAAACCTATTTTAGCGCTTCCGGCAGTTTCCAGGCCCTAAAAAATATTGATCTTAATTTTTACCAGGGTGAATTTGTCGGGGTCATCGGCAAATCAGGCAGTGGTAAATCAACCCTGGTTAATATGATTACCGGTATCGATCATCCCAGTGCCGGAAAAGTATTTTTTGAAGGCCTTGATATTCATGCCCTGCCGGAAAGCAAGCAGGCCCGGTGGCGGGGTAAAAATTTAGGGGTGGTTTTTCAGTTTTTTCAGCTGTTGCCCATGCTGACCCTGCTCGAGAATGTGCTTCTGCCGATGGACTTTTGCCATGTATACGATCCGGCTGAACGGCCGGAGAGAGCCATGGTTTTACTAACCGCGCTGGGGCTGGCCGATTTGGCGCACAAGTTGCCGGGTTCAGTTTCGGTCGGGCAGCAGCAGAGTGCAGCAATCGCCCGCGCCCTGGCCAATGATCCGCCGATTATCGTAGCCGATGAACCGACCGGCAACCTCGATCTCAAAACAGCAGAGTCCGTTTATAACCGTTTTTCAGAGCTGGCTGCCGGCGGACGCACCATTATTATGATTACTCATGATCCGGAAATCGCCGGCCGACTGACACGCACAGTACAGCTTAAAGACGGCGAGATTGTTGGGGGGCTGGTTTGATGAGGCCGCGCTGGCGAAAAGTAACTGCCGACTGGTGGAGCAATATATCCCGCTTTATCCTCGTTACGCTTTCGCTTACCGGCGGTCTCTTTGCGATCGGTTTAATTTCAGGAGGTTATGTTAATGTCTTAAATGACATGCAGCAGGGGTTCCAGGCTATCAACCCGGCTGACCTGCGCATCAGGACAGAGCCCTTTGATCAAAACCTGATCGAGCAGGCCCTGGGTTTGGAGGGAGTAACCGCCGCAGAAGGTGAAAAAATATTCTTTGCCCAGCTGCTCACTACCGATGGTGAAAGGCAAAATATTGTGATCCGGGTCCTGCCGGAAGATGAACTGCTGATCAACCGGGTGGAGCTGCTGGCTGGAAGCCTGCCGCAGGAAAAAGAGATTGCCTTCGACAGCCACCGGGAGATCGCTTTCCCAGTGGGAGCGCAGGTGACGATCCAAACTACCACCGGGATCACGCGCACCCTGCCCTATAGCGGATTGGTGCGCGATCAGACCATTGGTCTAGTTGGCAGCAGCTATTTTATTGCCCCGGTTTACGGCTATGTAACCTTTGATACCCTGCCCTGGCTGCAGCAGGATCAGCACTATGATGTTCTCTTAATCAAGGTTGATCCTGATTTATCCGCCGCCGCTTATCAGGCTCTCAAAGATGACTTAAGCGGCCTGGTGGAGCAGAGCGGCCGCCCTGTCTACACCATCACTGATTTGCGCCGCCCCGACCACCCGAACAGCGGCTACGTGGGCGCTGTCGCCAATTTACTGGCGCTTCTTGGCCTGCTCTCGGTATTCTTAAGCGGCTTTCTGGTCTACAATGCCATGGCCGCCCTGCTGGCCCAGCAGATGCAGCATATCGGTATTCTTAAAGCGATCGGCGCCCGGCAGAACAGCATTATTAAAATGTATCTGCTTTTTATCTTTGTTTTTGGCGTTATAGCCCTGATCATAGCGGTTCCTTTATCTGCCTGGACTGCTTCTGAGCTGGGGCAGTTTTTGGGATTACGCTTAAATTATAATGCCGGAGGCATCAGGTTTGTACCCTTTGCCGTTATCATCCAAACCTTTCTGGCCCTGCTGCTGCCGCAAGTGGCCGGCATCTTTCCTATTTTTAAGGCTGCAGGGGTAAGTGTACAGGAAGCGATTAACTCGACCGGAATCCAGGTCGATAACTTTAGTAAAAAGCGCCTGGAACGCCAATTTGATAGAATCAGGAGAGTTAGCCGGCCTCTTTTAATTTCACTCCGTAATACCTTCAGGCGTAAAAGCCGGCTGGTTTTAACTTTAATTACCTTAAGCCTCGCTGGCGCTGTTTTTATTGCTACTTTTAATGTTCGCGCTTCGCTGGAAAAATACATCGAAAGAGTTTCAGCCTATATCCTCGCCGATGTAAGCCTCGATTTCGATCGTAACTACCGGATTAGTGAAGTTGAGGCCATTGCTTTTGCTAATCCCGCCGTGGTCATGATTGAGCCGCGCAGCGCAGCTACCGCACAGTTTCTTGATCGAGAGGGTGAAGCGCGGGAGACAGTTGAAATATGGGGAACGCCCCCGGATTCTTCGCTGATCAGGCCGATCATCTTAAGCGGCCGCTGGTTGGTTCCCGGCGACCGGAACGCGATCGTGCTGAATGAAGCCTTTGTTTCTCGCTATCCTGGGCTAAAGGTTGGCGATACAGTAACTTTTAATATTCTGCGCCGCGAAACTGACTTTGTTATTGTTGGTTTCTTTCAATTCATCGGCAGCGATTTCTTCCTGGCTTATACACCAATTGCCTATTTAAATGAAATTACCGCAAACTACAACAAGGCCGCAAATTTTCAGGTTGTTGCCGATCCGGCGCTGGTCGCCCAAAACGGGGAAGATGCCCTGGCCCGCCAGCTGGACGACTCTTTCCGGCAAAGAGGCCTGGCCATCCGCAGCGCGTCAACTGGTAACAGTATCCGCGGCAATGCCACCCTGGGTCTTGATACCTTAACCTTTTTTCTGCTGCTGATGTCCGGGGTCATTGCGCTCGTAGGCAGTATCAGCCTGACCGGCACGATGGGTATGAATGTTATGGAGCGGACTCGTGAAATCGGGGTGATGAGGGCAATCGGTGCCACAGACCGGCAGGTGATGAGACTGGTGCTCGTTGAAGGGTTGATTATCGGACTGATCAGCTGGGTTTTAGGTGTGCTGCTGGCTTTCCCGATCAGCTACCTGATGTCTTACATTATTAATATCTCTGTTTTTGGCGTGACCGGGGAGTTCTCATTTACAGCAAGTGGTTTTATTATCTGGCTGGGGATCGTGATCATTCTCTCCTTGGCGGCCAGCCTGATACCGGCCAACAATGCGGCCAGGATGACGATCCGCGAGGTTCTTGCTTACGAATAAGGACTGTTTCACTGTTTTGCAGGTTATTTATCATTTGCCTTTAAAGTATTAAAGCAATGGGGGAGGGGATTTAAAATGATCAAAAATAAATTGTGGTTAGCAGTTTTTATGCTGTTCGGGTTACTGCTTTCCGGGTGTGGAGTATGGCAGACAGAGACCGAGGAGATTGCGGTACCAACGCCGGTTATTGACGGCGGCGTAATCGTCGATGCCAACCTGGTGCCGGCCGATTTCACTTTCTTGCGCTTCGCCCTGCCGGGGCAAGTGGCGGAGATAGCGGTTACCGAGGGTGAAGGAGTTGAAGCCGGACAGCAGTTGGCCCGACTGGGCAATGCCGAGCCGTTTGAAGTGCAGCTGCTGGCGGCAAACCTGGCGGTAATGGAGGCGGAACAGCGGGTTAAAGAACTGGAACGCTTACGCCTCGATCAGGATGCCCTCGACCTGGCAGAAGCTGCCCTTGATTTGGCGAAGGGCCAACAGCGGGCAGCCAGAAAAGCTTTGGAAGATTTAAAGCTTAAAGCGCCCTTTCCCGGCACGGTAGTGCGCATTGACTTAACCGAAGGCACCTACACTTCGCCCGCCGAAATAGCCATGGTGTTGGCGGATTTATCCTCCTGGCATCTTGAAACACTGGATTTGACCGAAAATGAAGTAATCGGCATCAACGCAGGCGACCAGGTTGACATTATCTTTGATGTCCTGCCGGATCTTACCTTTACCGGGGAAGTGGAAAAGGTCAGCGAATATTTTCTCGAACGTTTCGGCAGCATTACCTACGTGGTGCGGATTAGCCTGACTGGCACAGACGACCGGCTGCGCTGGGGGATGACCGCAGAGGTCCGTTTCCCGGATTAATCTGGTATCATGATGATATTAGGTATGGTAACAGGCAATAAAAAGAGTAGTTTTTTATTAAGCATTCAAAGGAGTTGTTAACATGGTTGGCACTGCCTCAATTATTGCGATGGTGATTACCCTGATTATCTGTTTCGGATTGCCGATTGGCCTGGTCATTTATTTTTACAAGAAGGAGAAGATTGCCCTAATCGCTGTTCTTGTCGGAGCCGTGGTCTTCCTGGTGACCCAGGTCTTCACCCGTATCCCCCTGCTCAGTTATCTTTCAACCCTTGAGTGGTATCAGCAGATGGCTGCCAATCTATTGATTATTGCCCTCTTTTTATCTTTAACCGCAGGCCTCTTTGAAGAAGTAGGCCGCTACTTTGGCTTTAAACTTTTCCTTAAAAAACATCTTTCCTGGAAAAACGGGGTTGCCTTTGGGATCGGTCACGGCGGTGTCGAAGCAATTGCGCTGGTCGGCCTTGCCTATGTCAACAATCTCGTTTACAGTTTTTTAATCAACTCCGGGCAATTTGCTGAAACGATTGCCCCCGTGTTAGGCCCGGAGATGTCCGCCTATCTCGTAGCGCAGCTAACGGAAATGCCGGCCTACATGTTCCTGGTGGCCGGGCTGGAGAGGGCTTTTACCATTGTCATTCACATTGCCCTTTCCCTGGTGGTGCTTCTGGCGGTTACAAAAGGTAAAACTATCTACCTGCTTTATGCTATTTTGCTCCATGCGGCCGTTAACCTGCCGGCGGTCCTTATCCCCGGCCTGGGCTATAATATCCTTTATGCTGAGCTCTACCTGCTGGTGCTGACGGTCATTGGCGTTATCTTTATCAAACGCTCCCGCAACAGCTTCCCGGCAATTGAATCTGAATGAAAAAACATTAAGACTGCTGGAGCTCAACCCCAGCCATCCTTCTCTTAAATTGCATAAACTTAAAGGTAAGCATACTCAACTCTATGCGGTGGCAATAAATGTAAGCCACCGCCTTAGTTTACTGTTTATTATTCAGGATGATACCGTAATTCCAGTGGCTGTTGGCACACATGAAGAAGAATATTAATCTGAAAATCAGCGCCAGATTAGAGATAATCCCTATGCACAATTTTTTGTTGCTAAATTCAGAATAAAGGAGTAGATATAAACTATAAACATCTAAATTCAATATGGAGTGAAGGTGAGAATGACCGGAAGGCTGTCATCGTTTGATAGGCTCAGTGTTGTGTTTAATTACATCCATTGAGGAGGCTTACTAATGGAACTGGGTTCTTATCAATACGGTAATATGGTTTTGGTTGGGAT
>CAYTER010000014.1:0-46523 GCA_964436815.1 uncultured Syntrophomonadaceae bacterium | reverse complement strand
TTATTGATTAAGGCCTGAATTACACCATTCTCAAATCCAACAAATAATCAAGGGGGATTATCAAATGAAAAAAGCTTTATTGCTTGTTGTATTTTTGCTTATCTTAGGTTTGGCAGCAGGCTGCGGCCAACCGGCGGCAGATCCGGCACCGGCGCCTGCACCGGATGAAACACCTGCCGAAGACGATGTTGATATCCACGATTTCCCGGAAAATAATGAAGCGATGGCCAAACTGCTGGCCCTGGTCACCTCTTACGGCGACGAACTTAATGCTGCAGACGGTTACTACGGCGATCTTCATGATGTTGTGGTAGCCAACGGTAACAGGCAGGGGCCGGAGCACGATGAACTCTATGAAATTCTCCATAACTGGATGCTTGAATCAGGGGCAACCTATCTGTACACCTTTATCGACGGTGGCGGCGATTACAACCTGATCATTGTTGACGGAGCATTCCCGGAAGACATGGATCCATATGGTTACGAATATGAAAAAGAGCCATGGACTATTGATGCTTTTGCTACCGGTGAGCCCCAGGTCAGCAAGAGAACCTGGATGGACGAATACGGGTATGGATTGCAGAAGTCCGCTTTTGCCCCGGTGTTTAACAGCGCCGGCGAAATTTCTTTCCTTTTGGGTATCGATTTTCCGGTGCCTGAGCTGGAGCCTTTCGAAGAAATAATGGACTAAGAGCTATCCTTAGATAGCATAAAAAGCGGGGGGCTGAGAAAGCCCTCCGCCTTGTTTACGTTTTATTCTGCATCATGATTTTGTCAACAAGGGGGGATACGTGTGGAAACAAGCGCCATGTTTGGCCATATCGCTAATTGGATCTACCTGGGTCTGGCCGCTTATATAGTCCTGGTTATTATCATCGGTTTATACTTTTCCCGCGGCATCAAAGAGTGCGATGACCATGTTGTTGGGGGAAGAGATATATCCTTTGTCTACCTGGTAGGTTCAACAGCTGCAACCTGGCTCTGCGCGGGGGCAATTCTCGGTGCAGCCGGTTATGCTTACATGTTCGGTTTCCAGGGCACTATATATGATCCATGGGCACCGGCCCTGACCCTGGTATTAGGCGGGGTTTTTCTCGTTTACCGCCTGCGTCAGGCCGGCTATACTTCAATTGTGGATTTTTATGACAATCGCTACGGACGCCAGATGAGTGTGCTGTTTATGATTATTCAGATCATCGGTACCATGTCCTGGCTGGCCGGGCAGATGGTGGCGGCCGGAGTGCTGGTCCAGGTCACTACCGGTTTCAGTTACAACATATCAGTTATCATCGGCACCATTGTCATTGTTATTGTTACTTACAGTGGTGGATTAAAAGCGCTTTCGAGACTGGATACCATGAACACGGTGCTGATTATCGCCGCCCTGTTAATATTGTTACCAGCAGTAATCAAAGGTGTCGGTGGTTGGGATTTCTTTGTGGAAAATGCCCGGGTCTGGGATAAACTGCCGCCGTTTAGATTATTGCCTCTTTCTGATGCCCGCGGTTTTCTTTATTATGTAGGCCTTTTTGGTTTCATATCCTATTTAGCTGCCTGGCTCGGTGTGGGGTTGGGTGACTTAAGCTGTGCGATTTTGATGCAGCGCGCCCTGGCGGCAAGAACTGCCAGAACGGCATCAGGCGGTTTTATCACCGCCGGTTTCCTCTATCTGGCTATTGCCCTGATTCCGGTATTGATCGGAATTGCTGTTTTTACTCATGGATTCCGGCTGGTCAGCCCGGCTGAAAACGAGCAGGTATTAATCTGGGCGGCTCAAAACTTCATGCCCGACTGGTATGCCGTATTCTTTATTGTGATGATTACCGGGGCGATTATTTCGACTGCGGGAGACAGTGTACTGATCAATTCGACATTACTCGGGCATAATGTTTACCGCTATTTCAGACCGAAAGCAACCACGGTTGACACCCTGAAAGCGGTCAGGTTCGCCATCCCGGTTACGGCGATCATCTGCATGACTATTGCCATTCTACTGCCGTCACTTTACAAGCTGATTGTATTTGCCGGTGCGATCGGTTTGCCTACAGTGGTGCCTGCTTTCATTGCCGGTCTTTTCTGGAAGAAGGCTAACCTCAAGGGTGCGGTAGCTTCCTTTTTCGCCGGGGTAATAACCTGGATAATCGGTTTTGCTGCTGCACTGCCTCATACCATCGAGTCAAACTGGTACATGGTCAATTTTGAAAAATGGTACTGGGTTGACGAAGGGATCTGGGATGCTCTTTTCTTCGCGACGATACCGGCAGCAGTTGTGTGTACTATCACTTTAATCGTGGTAACTTTGAGAACCCAGAAGTCAGACCCGCCAAAACCGATGCTTACTGCCAGCGGCGAAAGCATGGAAGGCAAACCGCTCTTCTTCTGGTCGAAGAAGTAAGTTGATCAGCAGCTTGAAGCTGGTGATCTTAAACCTGCTAAAATAGAATCACAGGGGCATTTGCTGCGACAGGGTAGCAGGTGCCCTTTAGTTATTTGGCTGTAAGATAGGTTACATGAGCAGGGCTGCGGCAACCATGGTGAGGCCGGTTAGCTGGTAGATTTGGATTGTCTTGGCATTGGCTTCGATCAGCAGAGGGATGTTGTCATAATAATTCCGGGCTACTATGATTGCCCTGAAGGCCAGGGGCAGGCTGATTAGCGGAAGGAGCCAATAAAAGCTCGCATAAAGAATTGCCAGTAACGGCATGGTTAAATAAGCCAGTCCAAAGAGCAGGGCAAAGATATGGCCTGCTCTTTTTTTGCCGAGGCGGACTACGCCATTTCTCTTGCCGCCCTGTAGGTCAGCTTCGTAATCAGGATATTGATTGATCCAAAGCACATTGGCGATCAGCAGACCAAGCGGAATCGATGTCAGGACTAACAAGGGGGTAACAGTCCCGGTTTGGACCAGGAAAGTGCCACAGGTGATCAGTGGTCCAAAGGTAAGCCCGACGATGAACTCTCCTAATCCGCGATAAGCGAACTGAAAAGGCGGCAGGCTGTAAAAAAGGGCGAAAAAAACTCCGGCCAGGCCAAACCAGAGGGCATTAAACTCCCGGAAAAAAATAATGAAAAGTCCGAGGAGGCAACCGGCTGCAATAGTGACAATACCGATCACCAGGTTTTCCTTCAGGGTCAGCTTGCCGTCGACAATAGTTTTTTTGCCCCCACTGAAGGGAGTTCTTTTATCGGGGGTGACAAAGCGGTCTACCCCGCTAAGAAAGTCGACATATTCATTTATGGCATTCTTGCCTATTTCAAGTAAATAGATGGCGACCACTCCGGCCAGGAACCAGGGCCAGCTGAAACGTCCGCTGTAGGCGAAAGCCAGAGCTCCGCCAACAGCCATCGGGATGGTGGAGGCAATCCAGATTTTTGGATCGGCTATCTGCCAGAATCCTTCCCACAGGCGGCTTTTAAAGATGCTGTTCATTTACTGATCTCCATCAGGTTCTTTATTACTGTCAAGCCCGAAAGCCTGGTGGATAGCCCTGACGGCCAACTCACCGTATTTTTCTTCAATGACACAGGAAATACGGTACTCCGAAGTGCTGATCATTTCGATATTAATATTCTCTGAGGAAAGTGATTTAAACATCTGCGCTGCCACACCGGGGTTGGTTTTAATGCCGATCCCGACAGCGGAAACCTTAACAATGTTATTGGCTGCCAGGACTTCAAGGGCGCCAATTTCCTCAGCAACTTTTTCCACGAGATGACTGGCCTTTTCCAGATCAGTTTTAGCGATGGTGAAAGTAAAATCAGCAAAGCCGTCGATGCTGGCGTTCTGTATAATCATATCGACGTTGATGGCAGCGTCGGCCAGCGGGGAGAGAATGCGGTGGGCAATACCCGGACGGTCGGGAACCCGAATTAAAGATATTTTCGACACATTACGTTCGAGGGTTACGCCTTGAATTACAGAGTCTTCCATAATATCCTCCTCGTTAACGATCCAGGTTTGCTTGTCACTCCCGAAAGATGATTTAACAACCAGCGGAACTGCAAATTTCTGGGCCAGTTCCACGGAACGGGAATGCAGCACTTTTGCCCCGAGCCCGGCCAGCTCCAACATAACTGCATATGATATTTTATCAAGATGGCGTGCTTTAGGACAGATATTGGGATCTGCCGTATAAACTCCGTCTACATCAGTGTAGATCTCGCAACAATCGGCCTTAAGAGCTGCAGCCAGGGCAACGGCTGTTGTATCAGATCCGCCGCGTCCCAGGGTGGTAATGTCACCTTCCCGGTTAACTCCCTGGAAGCCGGCGATGATCGGCACAATCCCTTCAGCAAAGAGGTTTTTCAGCCGATCAGTCTGCAAATCGAGAATTCTGGCCCTGGTATGGACCGAATCTGTGAGCAGCGGCAGCTGCAGCCCCAGGAGTGACCGCGCAGGGCAGCCGATACTCTCAAGGGTAATGGCCATCAGGGCGGCGCAAACCTGCTCTCCCGTTGCCACCAGGTTGTCCTGCTCTCTTCCGGGCGGCATGGAGGTAATTTTGCCGGCCAGCTCAAGCAGCTGGTCGGTCTGGCCGCTCATCGCAGAAACAACTACGGCAATATCGTTGCCCTCGTTCTTTTTTGTCGCAACTGACTCTGCCACGCGACGGATATGATCAAGAGAGGCCACTGAGGTGCCGCCATATTTCTGAATAATAAGGGCCAAAATTTTCACGCACCTTTAAGGGAAAATAATGATAGTATTCTCTCATAAACAGTGCGCTGTTACAAGGTTTTTATCGTTTAACCCAACATTTCAATAAAAGCCTGCAGCCTGGTTTCAATCGCCCCGGCCGGTTCAAAGCTGTAGTTGTCATCGATCAACAGCATCGGCAGCCCTTCGCCTTTCAGATAATCGCGCAGATCCGGGTAGTCGAACTTGTGGGGATCGCAAAATGATATGACATAGCCGACAACCCCGTCTGCCTTGTATTCACGGGCTCTTTCAAGCAGATAATCAAAACGCTGGCGACCCGGGCCCCGGTCAGTGCGCGGGCATTGGAAGTTAACAAAGTAGTGTTCGGTCAATCCGTCGTAGGGATCGGCAGTCTGCGGCACATCCTTTTCCCAGACCCGGAAGCCGATACAGGTGTCATCGGCGACGACCACTGCTCCGGCGTTTTCGATCATCCGGAAGAGGGCAGGGTCGTCCATGATACTCCCCCAGATCAGGATCCGCGGTTTAACAGCATCCTGGTTCCGGTTGGTCTGTGCCTCTGCAAGAGCTTTTTTCAACATTTCCTGAAATTCCGCTGCCGGCAGCGCTCCCCCGGCCATCAGCAGCTTCAGCATTGCACTGCCGCTGATTCCCGGTATTTCTTCTTTGCGTAAAGCGTACAGCTGGCGGACCAGGGCCCGGTTCTGGTTGAGAAGGTCAATTTCAGCGGCTAAAATTTCCGGTGAAACCTGCTGTCCGGTGAATTTTTCGATACTTTCCCTGAAGAAGCCCAGTTCCCTTTTATAGAAGCGCTGGCCCCAGGGACTGACCTGGTGGGGCACATTGAAGAGGTAGGAGTAGGGCAGCGGGTGATAGTAAGTCCAGATTCCGTAAAGACGCTGAACCATGTCACAGCTGTGCGAGATCACCAGGCCGTCAATAAAATCAAAATCACCCTTGATTGCCCTGGCGAGAATATTACGGACGTAAGTGCAGCCGTAAGGTTCGGTGTAGGCATCGGCAGCGGAATTGTCGCTTCCCGGCAATCCGGTGATGCGGTACGGTATTGCTCCGGCTGCACTGATTATTTCCGGTGGGGCGAAACAGCAGAGGTAGCCGATCACCGGCTTCCCGGTTTCTTGTTTTAGACGGCGAATATTTTTTTCATTTTCCGGGGTCATTTTATCTGCCTCCTTTCTGAGCCTTGTCCATCGTTTCAAGAAAGGCATGAAGCCGGGTCTTAATCTGGGCGTCCGACCAGAGGCGCGGGTCAGCCATATCGCTTTCAAAAATAAGTGAAGGCAAGCCGATTTTAGCAAAGCGGTTGCGGGTGTGGACTTCGCCGAACGAAACCGCCCGGCAGGACCTGGTCAGATGCATTACCGCGCCGGTCAGACTAAAATCACGGGCCAGTTCCTCCAGCAGGTTGCTGCCGACAAAACCGCCAAAAACCGCAGGATTGCAGATCTCCGGCATCGCTTCGGCTCCGAATTCGTGCATTTTAAGGGCTCGCTGCCAGGTCCGTCTGACCAGAGCTTCAAGCGGATCGCTTAAATCGACTTCAAAATAGTCTCCCACATTGTAGGTTGATTCGTAGGCAAAAACCGCGCCCAATGATTCCAGGTAGTTGAAGATGCCCATATTAAACCAGGGCGGCAGTCCGAACCAGATTAAGCGGTATTTTTCATCTTCCACAACGCCCACTCCGCGTTCAACCCGATCTTTAACCTCTTCGTACATTTCACGGTAAAAGTCGACTGCTTCCTGATCGCCCACCAGGTACATCTGGGGGATAATGGCATGGAAATAATCGGTTGAGCCCATGGGCGAGGGAACTGCTTTGCGCAGAGCCAGGGTATCACGCCAGTAAGCCAGGGCCTGGTGGGAGAGGGCCATGATCTCGCGCAGCAGATTAAGGTCCAGTTTCTTACCGGTTTGTTTCTCCAGAAATTCAATCTGTCCGGCCAGATCTTCGCGGAGCAGGGTTAGATAGTGCTCCTCGATACGCGGATCGGTCGGATCGATATCCCAGGGCGGTGCCAGGGGATCTGAGCTGTATACCGGAACATCAAAGAACCGGGTTGCCACCGACTGAAACCATTTCCAGCGCGGCTCACAGATAAAACCAGAGCCAAGCAGCATGGCCGGGGTCCCCATGCCACCGGGCAGAGGCGATTCTTCCGGCGCCTCACCCTTCTCCTTGAAAAGCTTGCAGTAACCCATAGTATTGGTCACGTAAGAACAAAGTTCAGGCGAGTAGCCGTCACCTTCTGCAACTTCAATAAAGTGCGGGGCAACCAACCTGCTGGCGCACATGGTGCCGAAGTTTTCGGGCCATTCGAAGAGCAGGTCGAAGGCTTTTAAGAGCTCAGGCGGAACCCCGACCATGCACCAGGCCAGAGGCTCATTACTGAAACGCCTTTCCATCATGCGCATAAAAAAACGCGGCAGCATCTCTTTCATTTTGTTGGTTGTTTCCAGGTGGCGCTTGGCCCGGCTCATTTCACTATTGGTCATGAGGGTGCCTCCTTCAATTTGGTCTGCTATAAAAAAAAGATTGATGCATCTTATTCTTTATAACTTTTCTTAAGTCCTGCCCGGTTAAGAGGGGCTGGCAAAAAAGCAGCGAGTTAACAAGTTAATCCGCTGTGCTATTGTTTGACAGTAGATAAGCTACATGCTAACTTTATGATATTGATTAGCAAAGGGGAGTTATGGATGAATAAGCTTAAACTGGGCCTGCCGGCCGGCAGTTTGCAAAACACAACCATGGATATGTTTAAAAAAGCCGGCTACAATATTCACATCGGGGATCGCTCTTACTATCCCTACATTGACGATGATGAAATCGAGTGCGTCCTGATGAGGGCTCAGGAGATTCCCAAATATGTAGAAGAGCAGGTACTGGATGTCGGACTGACCGGCAAAGACTGGATAACCGAGACTGCCGCCGATGTGGTGGAACTGACCGATCTTAACTATTCAAAGCGTGGTTTAAGGCCGGTACGCCTGGTTCTTGCTGTCTCCCAGGATTCACCTTTTCAGAAAGCGGAAGATCTGGAGGGTAAACGAATTGCCACCGAACTGGTTGAAACGACCCGCCGTTATTTTAAGGATAAAGGAGTAAAGGTTACTGTCTCGTTCTCCTGGGGGGCCACAGAGGTTAAGCCACCCCTCTTGGCTGATGCCATTGCCGAGCTTACGGAGACCGGCAGATCGCTGAAAGCCAATAATCTCAGGATTATTGAAACAATACTGGTTTCAACACCGCGGGTGATCATGAACCGTGAGAGCGCAGAGGATTCCTGGAAGAGAAAGAAAGTTGAAAATATGATTACCTTGCTGAAAGGCGCACTACTGGCGGAACAAAAGGTGATGCTGAAGATGAATGTGCACAGCGAAAACCTGCCGCAGGTGATTGAGCTCCTGCCCGCCCTGCGCCAGCCGACTATATCCAATTTGTGTGCCGACAACTGGGTGGCCGTTGAATCGGTGGTCGATGAAAAAATAGTAAGAACCCTGATCTGCCAGTTGAAGGAAGCCGGGGCTGAAGGAATCCTTGAGTTTCCAATGAACAAAATAATTCCTTAGAACGCTTTTGAAAAAATACTGTGAGGGGTGTGTAATTTGAGTAAAGAGAAAGAGGTTGCTAAAACAGAGCCGAACAAGCTTTTTGATGCAAAAGTGCTGCTACCCATTGCTGCCGTCTTATTGCTGGCGGTGATTGTCCTGGCTGTTCTGCTGGCCCTGCAGATATCGGGCAAGAGCGAAACGCAGGAAGAAGTTGCCGCTATTGTTAACGGCGAAGTGATCACAAAAACCGAACTTTTTAATGCCATGTATGATGCCGGCGGCAGAGATACCCTGGATCAGATAATCGCCCGGCGGTTGATTGCCCAGGAAGGGGTCCGGGCCGGGTTAGAGGTCACGGAAGAAGAACTTGAAGAAGAACTTAATAAGATTGTTGAAGAAAGCTTTAGCGGTTCTTATGAAGAATTCCTGTCTGTGCTTGCCATGTATGGTTTGAGCGAAGAAGCATTCAGGGAAGATGCCCGTCTTAACCTGTTGGTCCGTAAGTTGGCCCTGACGGAAATGAATCCGACCGACGAAGATGCCGCACAGTTTTTTGAAGATAACTGGTATCTGTTTGAACAACCCGAGGAAGTTGAAGCCCGCCACATCCTGGTGGAAACCTTAGAGCAGGCTAACAACGTTCTGGCCCTGCTTAACGACGGCGGAGACTTTGCCGAGTTGGCGGCTGAATATTCGATAGATCCAACCAATAAAGATGACGCCGGCTATCTGGGATTTTTCAGGCGCGGGACTATGGTCCAGGAGTTTGAAGAGGCTGCTTTTGCCCTTGAAGTTGGTGAAATCAGCGGTCCGGTCCAGACGGATTTCGGATTTCACATTATCGAACTGCTTGACCGCAAAGATGAGGTAGAGGTCAGTTTCGCCGATGTCAGTGAAGAAGCGATGGAAGGTTTTATTGAGTCAAAAGTTCCTGAGATTATCAATTCCATCGTAGCAAGGCTTTTTGAAACAGCGGAAATTGAATACCTGGTAGAGCAGCAACCGGAAAATTAAGCCCTGGTCGACAGCAATTTGTGACGAAATGAACGGGAGAGCGAGATTGCTGCCTGGTGAGCCTGTTCTTCGGTTGAATCATCCAGTTTATCAAGGGTGGAGTCCTGATTGCGGTAGCCAAGTGCTTTGATTAAAAGATAGTCGGTCAGCCAGGGATTTTTAGGTAACAGTGAACCATGCAGATAGGTGCCGATTACATTCTTGTAAACGGCGCCTTCTTTTTTATCAGCGCCATTATTGCCGTATCCGTTTAAGACAGTGCCAAGAGGTTCAAGGCCTGCACCAAGAAAAGTTTTACCGGCATGATTTTCAAACCCGACCAGAGTCCGGGGAGGCTGCCAAAGTCCGCAGCTGATGACGGCGTTGCCGATCAGGCGTTTATTACCTGCTTCAGTATAAAGGTCCAGGATCTCAAGGCCGCTAATTTTCTCGCCGGCTGCAGTCATGTAGTAACTGCCCAGCAGTTGGTAGGAACCGCAAACAGCAAAGAGAGGCATACCATCTTCGACGGCGCTTCGCATTTCTGTTTGCCTGCGTTTCAGATCATCTGCTACAAGAAGCTGGTCACTGTCCTGACCGCCACCCATGAAAAGCAAATCACACTGGGTGAAATTGATCTGATCGCCGGGTCGGATCGGGATGATCTGCAGATCGATGCCGTGCCATTCAGAGCGGCGGCAGAGTGAAAGAATATTGCCCCGATCTCCATAAAGATTGAGCTGCTCCGGGTATAGATGGTAAATGTTGATCTGCCTGCTCATGATCTATCCTCCCAGTACGGAAGCCCGAAACCCATGCGGTTCAGGTGGCGCCGGATTTCAAGCATAGCCGTGTAAGTCGGCAGAATATAGAGGGTTTTTCCCGGTGTTGTTTTTTTCAGCGCCAGTTTAAGCGCCCGGGCGGTATTGCTTTCAACCTGGACTGCTGCGGGATCAAACCCGGCATATTTGTAGCGCACGGCCATATCCCAGGCGCGCAGGCCGGAAGCAACAACCAGTGCTAGCTTATCTTTAACCGCCGAAAGCTGCTCAAAATCAACATCCCAGAGCCACGATACATCAGTGCCATCGGCAATTTTATCATTGATCGCCACCAGCAGGCCGGCATTTTCGGTACCGCTGATGATGGTCCGCAGCACTTCATTTGCCCCTACCGGGTTTTTAATCAACGCCATAATCAGTTTACGGTTATCAATCTCAAAACTTTCCATCCGGCCAAAAGAGGGATTGGCCTTTTCCAGAGCAGGAACTGCAATGTCAGCCGGAATATCCAGGGCCAGGGCACAGGTAAACGCGGCCAGCAGATTATAATAGTTGTAAACCCCCGGCAGTGGGCTGGTAAGACAGATCTGGCGGTTAAGGGCCTGGATCTGGAGTTGGTTCGAGCCATCAGGGTTGGCAGTCAGGCCGGTTAACTGCACATCGGGTTGCGGTCTCCTGAACTTACAGGCAGGGCAGTGGTAGTGTCCCAAATGGGCAAAAAAGATCCGATCGTAATGCAGTTCTTTTTTACATAGAGGGCAGGTTTTCAGATCGCGGCTGGTATTTTGGACTTCATTTGCCGCCGGTTCCAGTTCAAAACCATAGGTTAAAACCTTTCTGCCGCTGCTTTCAACCAGGCTGATCAGTGAAGGATCGTCGGCATTGACCACCTGAAAACCGTCCGGCGGTTGCTCATGGAAACCCCGGGCGATCGCAGCCTGGATCCAATCAATCTCCCCGTAACGATCGAGTTGGTCGCGAAAAATATTGGTAGCAATAATTCCTGCTGGTTTTGTTTCCCTGACGATCTGCGGAAAAGCACCTTCATCGGCTTCCATTAAAGCCCAATCAGCGGAAATAGTTCCACGCCATGATGCGGAGCCAATCAGGGCAGACACGACACCCCACGCCATATTTGAGCCGGACTGGTTATGTATACACCTAGACCCCTTAGCTTTAAGAATACCGGTGATCAGGGCTGAAGTAGTGGTTTTACCATTTGTCCCGGTCACCACTAAAGTCCCTTTGTTGAGCTGACGGGCCAAAATAGCGGCTATATCGGGTTTGATCCTGATTGCCGCCCTTCCCGGCAGCGTTGTTCCACCACGACCCAGCAAACGGGTCAGGGTGATCAGCAATTTGCCACCCAGAACGGCGGCTGCTACTTTAAGCTGAAACAGGCGGTTTGAAGAACCGCCTGCTTTTGGTATGTTTCGATGCTCAGTTTTCAATTCAAGCGAATCTCGTTTCCTAAAGGTTAGCCATGCACTGGACCATATCGGAGCGGGTAATGATCCCGACAAGCTTGCCATCGGCATCAACGACCGGCACCCGGTTGATCTTGCGGCGATTCATCAGTTCAGCAACCTCGTTTGCCGGGGCATCCTGATTCGCAGTGTAGACTTTCTTGGTCATGATTTGTTCAACAGCTGTCCGGTGTAACATTTCGAATCCTTTGCGGACACTGGCCAGATCAGAAACATCAGCATAAGGAGAAATCCAGCCCGATAGGTTGGATAGCGGTACAACACTGATCTGGTGAGCATAGCGGATGATATCTGTATCAGAGATGATGCCGATTACCATGTGACTGTCGTCCACAACCGGAACACCACTGATCTTTTTTTCGGCCAGCAGCTCAAGAACAGATTTTACCATATCGCTGCTTTTCACACTGAGAGCTGGTTTGGTCATGATCTCTTTGGCTGTTTTCATTGAGTAACCTCCCGCTTATTTATACTGCATTACGAATCTTAAGTATTCTACAAGACCCCTTAGTTTCCTGCAGCTATTTTAAAAAGGGCCCAATAACTGACCGGTAAGTTAGCCTGGAAAGGCGAGGGCATTAATAAAAATATCCTGGAAATCAGGTCTGGTTGAAAGTTCCAGATGTTCTACCTGATCGGGCAGTTTTAAGGCTCTGGCCCGCATTGTTTTAGAGGCCAGGGCCAGGCGTGAACCATCGCCGGCGGCGTTGCCGACTGCCACTATTTTATCCGGGGGGATATCCGGCAGCAGACCGATGGCCAGGGCGCTCTCCCGCCGTACATAGTTGCCGAATGCGCCGGCCAGCATAACCTGATCAAGGTCGCTGATTTCCAGGCCGGCTTCTTTAAGCAGGATCATCAACCCGGCGTAAATCGCTCCTTTGGCCAGCTGCAATTCGCGCAGGTCGCCCTGGGTGAGGACAATATCTTCGCCGGTGTCCGATTCAGCTGCAGGAGTGAGCACAAACTCGTATCCGACTTTACCGGGCCGCAGCCTGTTCCGGAATATTTCCGGAACCCGGTCGGGGTTTTCTTCAGGGTTAACAAAACGGCCGGTTTGCTCAATCAGACCGGCTTGCAAGAGGGCAGCAGCCGCATCAATTAATCCGGATCCGCAGATCCCGCAGGCCGGAACATCATCGATGGTTTTAATCCGGATACCCCCGGCTGTGTAGCTGACAGCTTCAATCGCCCCGGCTGAAGCGCGCATACCCTGTTTAATTTCCGCTCCTTCGAAGGCCGGACCGGCTGCTGTTGAACAGGCCATCAGCCGGCCATTAGCGGCCAGGACCAGTTCTCCGTTGGTGCCGATGTCAATCGCTGCACAATTATCGTTACGTTGGTCCATACCGGTTGCCAGAATCACTCCTACCGTATCAGAACCAACATAACCGGCAATATTTGGCAGAAAAGTCACACTGCCGGCCGGGTTTATTTTAAGCCCCAGCTCTGATGCCTCAACTTCCAGGGCCCTGCTGTAGGCCGGGATAAAAGGAGCCGGAGCAAGATAAGTCGGATTAATGCCCATGAAGAGATGGCTCATCGTAGTGTTGCCGACGGCTGTTGCTTCATATACCTGGTCGCGGGCTACTCCGGCTTCCCTGAGTAACTGCCTGATAATCAGGTTGGCGGCATCGATCACTTTATCCTGCAGCTGCTTCAGACCTCCTTCAACCTTTGAGGCGTGAGTAATGCGCGATATAACATCTGCGCCGTAGATGTTCTGGGGGTTTGTTGCGGCAGATACAGCGATCACAGTTGCGCTGTTCAGATCGATCAGCGAACCGACAATGGTTGTTGTCCCGATGTCGAAAGCAATACCGTAAAGCTGGTCTGTTGTGTCTCCGGCTTCGATGGCGATGAGCCTCCGGTCAGTATAACAGGCGGTGACCTGATATTTATTGGTCCTTAGTAAATCAGGAAGATTGACGATTTCGCGTGGTTTAACCTGTAGATCCTTACGGCTTATTGCGTCAAGCAGCCTTTCAAGGTCGGCTTTCTGGTCTTTCACCGAGGGGCGGTCCAAAGTCACTGATTGCTTGAATACTGACGGTTCTTTGTCAAGCTTCTCCACTCCGCCGGAAAGTTTTGTTTTTCGGCTGTGGGCATCCTTCAGGCGAGGCACTTCAATGGTGCAGTTGCCGATGACGTTTCTCTGGCAGGCTAAAACCCAACCTTCGTCGATTTCGCTCGCCGATAAATGCTTTACTTCCGCTTTTGTTGGCTCAGCCTTTTCTCCCTCGATGATCCTGACCCGGCATTTTCCGCAGGTTCCCTTGCCGGCGCAGTCTCCCTCGACATAGATACCGCCGAGGTCAGCGGCTGTAAGAAGATTGGTTTCGCTGTCAGTTTCGATTGTTTTGTTATAAGGCAAGAATTTTACAATGTACATCAGCCTGTGGATCCCCCCAGTTATAAGGTTAGAAAGGTTAGAATAGAAAAGCAACCCTAACAGCAGGTTGCTCCTGACCATGGTGCGCCCGCAGGGATTCGAACCCCGACTTCAGGCTCCGGAGGCCTGCGTGATATCCCTTTCACCACGGGCGCCTGTTAAAATGGCCCACCGCCATAATACCACCAGCTTCAGGGCAAGTCAAACAAACCAGGGCCGGGATTATCCGGTAAAACGACCCTGTTATAAATCGAGGCCTCAAAGTTGTTTCCTGATGTTGTATAATATAGACCTGAAAAGTCACTAATTCTAAGATCATGCTGAAAGAAACGATCGACAGGGTCATAATTTCAGTAGGCTCCGGACTGACCGCCGGTTATTGACAAAGGGAGGGAGTAGCTTGGCGACAGAATATCTGCAGCATATTCTTCCGAACGGGATAAACCTTTATATTCTGCCAACAAAGAAGTTTAAAACGATATCCACCGGGTTATTTATCCATCAGGAACTGAGCAGTGAGCTGGCCGCATTAAATGCCCTGCTGCCATCGGTCCTGGAAAAAGGCTGCCGGCTTTACCCTGATTACCTGACCCTGCAGCGCAGGTTGGAAAACCTGTTCGGGGCTGAGCTTTCAACCGATATTATTAAGAGCGGCGAACGCCATACACTTGCTTTTACCATGGAAACGGCAGATGATCGCTATCTGTCTGGCAATGGGAACCTTTTAACTGAAGGGCTCACCCTGCTCAGCGCGGTTATAACCGATCCGCTGCTTGACGACGGAATTTTCAGGGAAGCCATTGTCAAGCAGGAAAAGAACCAGTTGGTTAAAGATATAAAAGCTCTCCTGAACGATAAGGCCACCTATGCTTCCGAACGTTGCCTGGCCGAGATGTGTAGTGATGAGCGTTTTGGTATTTTCAGGCTGGGCAGGATCGAAGATTACGAATCAATCAGCCCTGCCGATCTTTATCGCTACTTCGAAAAGCTTTTATATCATAACCCGGTCGATCTATATGTGGTTGGAGACGTAGATGAACGCCAGGTCATTGACACCGTTACCAATTTGTTTTCCTTTAAACGGAGCAAAGAACAGTTTAAACTGCCGGAACCGGAGATCAGAACAGTTAAGACCGGGGCCCGTTTTTTGGAAGAAAAAATGGCCGTAAACCAGGCCAAGCTGGTGCTTGGCTACCGGACAGCTACCGGTTTTAAAGATCAGCTGCATTGCCCGTTACTGGTGTACAGCGGCATCCTGGGGGGATTTCCCCACTCGAAACTTTTTATGCAGGTTCGCGAGGAAGCCGGCCTTGCCTACTATATCCACACCCGCCTGGAGAGGCATAAGGGTTTGATGCTGATAGCGGCCGGCATCAATTTTGAGGATTATGAGCGGGTAACGGCGATTATCAACCAGCAGCTCGGTGATATGGCTGAAGGCAAAATCAGTGACTCAGAACTGGAAAATACCAAACGCGGACTAATCAACCAGTTATTGTCGCGTCAGGACAATCCGGGCCAGCTGATCAGCTTTCATCTGGATGGCTTGATCGGCGGATATAACTATAGTTTTAAAGAGCTGATCGACGGCATTGAGGCTGTAGGCTTAAATGATATCATGACGGTGGCTGAAAGAAACATGCTGGATACGGCATACCTTTTGCGTCCGGTGGAGGGGAGTGTAAGTGCTAATGGCTGAACCATATAAATTGATTGAAAACAGGGCGTTGCAGGAAACACTTTACTATTTTAAGGTTGAACCGGGCCTGGACCTTTATGTCCTGCCACGACCCGGTTATAAGAAAAATTATGCCATTTTTTCGACCCGCTTCGGTTCGATTGATAACAACTTCAGCCTAGATGGAGAATCAGGTTTTACTGCCTTGCCCGACGGAGTAGCCCACTTCCTGGAACATAAACTTTTTGAAGATCAAAGGGGGAGCGTGTTTGATCGCTTTGCTGCCCTGGGCGCTTCAGCTAACGCTTATACCTCATTTACCCAGACCACTTATCTGTTTTCGTGCACCGAATATTTTGCAGAAAATTTCAAGGTGCTGTTGGATTTTGTTCAGGAACCTTATTTTACTGAGCAGACTGTCCAGAAAGAACAAGGCATTATCGGGCAGGAGATCAGGATGTACGAAGATCATCCTCACTGGCGGGTCTTTTTTAACCTGCTGGAATCTCTTTATCAGGTTCATCCGGTACGTAATGATATCGCGGGAACGCTTGACAGCATTGCACAAATCACCCCGGAGCTGCTCTACCGCTGTTATAACACCTTTTACCATCCCAGCAATATGGGGGTTTTCGTAGTGGGTGATCTTGATCCACTGCAGGTGTACTCGATGACTGAGAACAACCTGTCTGCCAGGGGTTACAGTCCGCTAGGCAAAATTATCCGCAGTTACCCGGTTGAGCCCCCGGAAATTTACAAAAATAAGGCGGTCCAGGAGCTTGTTGTTTCCGAGCCGATTGCTTTCATCGGGTACAAGGATATTGGTGTTGGTAAGCTTAAAGGCCGCGAACTGATGCGCCGCGAAATACTGATGGAGCTGGCGCTGGATATTCTTTTTGGAACCAGCGAGAAGCTTTATAGCGATCTATACAGTGAAGATCTGATCGATGAAAACTTTGGTGCTGAATTTACGGCAGAAACCAATCACGGCTACGTTATGATTGGAGGAGAGACTAAAAACCCCGATCTCTTATGTGAAAGGATTTTAGGTGCGATTGAATCCCTGACCAAAAACGGCATTGACGAGGAGCAGTTTGAACGCCACCGCCGTAAAATTCTCGGCGGTTACATCAGGCGTTTTAATTCACTCGAATTTATCGCCAACAATTTTTTAGCCTACCTTTTCAGGGGAACGGATCTTTTTGACCTGCCGTCAATCCTGAATGAAGTACAGCGGGAAGAGGTCCTGGCCCTGGCTGAGGAAAACCTGGATCCGGAGCGTCATGCTGTATCATATATCCTGCCGCGAAGCGAGTAAAGCTATCCGGTATTGATTTGAACAATTGTTTATTGATCAGTTTTGGAGCATATGGAAAAAATTGTCTACCAAAACAGGGTTATAAATAGTTCCCCGGCCTTCCTGGAGGGCGGCTTCAATAACTTCCACCGGGGCGGCGTTCTTATAAGGCCTTTTACTGCGCATGGCATCGTAAGTATCGATAATACTAATCATCTGGCTGGTAATGTTTGGCCGCCAGTCCGGTTTTATTTTGGGATAACCGGCGCCGTTGTACATGATATGGTGTTCCAGGGCAACTAGCAGCGCCAGGTTTGGTATATCTTTCTGATAGCCGATAAACTGTGCTCCTTTTAATGTGTGGCTCTCCATCACTGCCCGCTCATTCTGGTCCAGGATTCCCTGTTTGTTTAAAATCTCATCCGGGATGAACATCTTGCCTACGTCATGCAGCAGTGCTGCAATCCCGATATCTTCGAGGTATTTTCCTGAAAACCCCAGAAAGTCAGCAAAACAGATAGTCAAAAGCGCAACATTGGTGATGTGGACATAAGTATAATCGTCATCTGATTTAACCTGGGCAATTATTCTTAAAGGGTTAATAGATTTGTTATAAATGCTGATAAAGTCAGAAGCGATTTGTTTTACCCTGCCCGGATCAGGCAGTTGATTTACTTTAACAGACTGGTAGATATCTTTTAGTTCCCGGGCAGCCCGGTGCTTAAATAAATAGAAATCGACAGTTTTATCAGCATAAACGTGATTGTCTTCGTCATATTCATCAAGGATCATTTTACCGAGCTTGATATGGCTGGTTGCCGAAATGTTTTGTTTACCGGCAGAAGCTAAATCACTGATGAATTGGTAGAGCTGCAGCTTGGGAAGCCCGGCCAGCATGGTGATCCGCTCAATATTTTTGTCATAGAGAATTTTCCTGAACGATTCACCGGGCAACCCCGGGTTAGCCAGCGGTTTATCATAAGCAATTATATCCTCGTCAAAGAGGAAAATAGTCAGCTCGGGAGTATGCGTAAAAAAACGCACGATGCTGTCATAGAAGCGATTAAAAAGCGCATTGACATGAGGATGATTCTGGGGGTACATTTTCATGTTTGTTACAGTTGCAACAAATTCTGCGATGAGATTGATCAGTTCGTTTCTGTTGACCGTAAACATTTCAGACACTCCTGTGTTCTGCTTAACTCAGTCCGCCGCTGTTAATAATTTACAGGCTGTTGCTGCATTTCGAGCAGTTCCCGGCAGGTAGAGGAGATCTGCCTGTTTTTGGAGCGCAGTCCCTCAGCGATCAGCTCTTTTACAGTGGCCTCCGAATATCCTGCCAGAGTCCTGAATAAGTATTCCTGGGTTTGCTGCAAATTGGCCGGGGTGATAGAGAATCTGGCTGAGGCTATATGCTGTAAATGCGGGATTGCATCAGCGACGCCAAGTTTACCAAGCAGCTTGAGAATCGCCTTATTGCGTTCTAACGCCGCTTTTGTTACATAAAAGGTTTTAATCTTCTGTGGCAGCCTGGCGGCCAGATCAGATACTCTGCAGTCATGGATGATTTTAAGCGCCGGGTAAAACTGGTCATCATCCTTTGATAAGATCATTTTCCACAGTGCAGATTCAGCAGCTTCATCGTTTAAGATCAGTAGAGTTTTGATCGCTTCATGACTCACTTCTTTATCTCTGCTTTGCAGCAGGTTTCTGAGCTCAGGAGTTGGGATATCTCCCCGGCAGTGTTGAATCAATTGCAGAAGCCTGACAGTTTGCTGTTTCTTGCTGCCTGGAAGCTTGCGCAGTGCAGCTCTTGAAGCCTGGCCGCCAAATTTGAAAATGATATTCAAGGTTTGCCTGATCAATGCCGCTTCATTTTGTTTCAAGTATAGCTCGACAAGCCAGGGCAGGTTATTACTGCCGGTTAGCATAATCAGCTCTTCCAGATCCGGGTGATGCATCTCCCCCTGCGCATTATAAATCTCGGCCAGTTTGGATACAGTGTGATCCCCGGTAAAGCTTTTAATGGCTGCATCTAAAGCGAAAGAGGCCGCCGGCCTTTTAAAATCGGCCAGATGCTTGTTTAAAATTTTATAAACCGTACAAAGGTCTCTGTAGTCGCCGGCCTCAACCATATCGGGTATTAACTGGGCGATGATTTCTACGAAACCGGTAAAGAGCTGGTCTTCAATATCACTCTGCATCAAAAACAGCATCGCTGACGCCAGGTGTCGGTTGACGTTCGCTTCTTCTATCGTTTTAAGATACTCTGTGCTGGAAAAAGCGATCGGGTAAAGCTGCTTCTCGGTGGGTTTCAGAGATAATTTTTCCAGCTGTTCTGCGTATTCGCCGGACAGATATTTTTCATAACCCTCACGACTGAATAGCTCTTCGATTCTTTCCCAGACCGGATCAATAAATAGGTCCTGGCCGTCAGTTTTCTCAGCTGACTGCCTGCCCAGCCTGTACAGGAAAATCAAAAGTTTAACCAGAAGCGGTGAAATTTCCTTTTTATCAACCACTGCCTGGGTGAGCATTTCGGCAACCAGATCATCGGGGATGCTGCTTAGAAAATCTTTTTGGGATTGCTCATTAGTAATGCCGTTAAGGGTGTCAAAGGTAGAAGCCAGGATTTTTTCTTTGAGGGGAGGAGAGAAAGCAGCAAAATTCTCGTGGATGCTTCTGAAAAAAGCCTGTTTACCAGCCAGATCATCAGTTTGCACTGAGGCGCCTTGAAAATGATCATGCAAGATATTTTTGTAGCTTTGCAGTAACCTGTCTTCGGGGATGTCAAAAGTTTCGACAAAACTTTTGAAGGAACCCCTGTCGAAGATTTTAATTGTTTTCAGCAGATCCTTATCCTGGGTATGTAAAAGATTGGGGGAAAGGCTGTAAAGCATCAATTTTTGCCATATGGTCAGGGGCGCCCTGGTTTTGATGTTATCGGTCAGTTCCTCATCTGAAAAGCGGACAGAACTTAAATCGATTTCCCGGACCTCAAGGTTTGATATGGCATTAATCTGATCAAGGATCTCCCTGCTGTGAGCGATGTGAATATTTTGGGGAATTTTAAGGGTCAGCTGGCAGAATTTAACCAGGTCATCGCGCTGTAAACCTTTCAATAGGGTGATCGAGGCCACGCCGATCCGGTTAATGTAAGATGCGAAATCCTGTATATAGGCATTATTGGCATCAATCAGCTCTCCGTTAACGATCAGGTTGCGGTGGATTGCATTGATGGTGATTCTGGTCGTGTATGAGAACAAATCCTGCAGGATTGTTGAGAGGCTTTCTGCATAATGATCTATTGCCAGGTGACCGGAAGGATAGATACTCATGTTTTTTCTTAAAATATTTAAACTTAAAATAAAACTTTGAACCTGTTCTCCAAAATTCTCTCTGGCTAAAGGCTCAGTTACAAATACTTCAGCCATAATTACTCCACGCCTTCAGTTAAAGACTTTTTCATGCTGCGTGGTTCTGCCGGGGTGATAGTCTTTGAGAATGATCCTGCCGACTAACATGAGCGATATTTATTTACAGTGTTACAATTACAACAAAATAAATATACACTTAAAATCTATCACAGGTTTAAATTACTTGTCAACCCAGTATATGGAAAACATTTGGAATTTGTGATATTTTGAACCTGCGGTTTTTATCCCGGTGACTGTGGTTGATTTTTTAAAACGATGAGGGTAAAATAAGCTCATTGGCGTGCACATATTTGTGCACAAATATCCGGGAGGCGGATCAATGAATAAGTTTACCCGTTATGTGAACCCGCATCTGGGCGAAATGCTGGAAAGCATCAAGCTCGATCAAAAATATGTTAAAGGTGAAGGCTGTTATCTCTTTGATGATCGGGGCAATCGTTATTTAGATTGTATCGCAGCCTATGGGGCCTTGCCCTTTGGTCATAACCCGGTGGAAATATGGGACGAAATTGAACGCTTTCACCATTCGGCAGAGCCGAGTTTCATTCAACCATCAGCGCTGGACGCAGCAGGTGAGCTGGCCTGCCGTCTGCTTGAAAGCGCACCGGAAGGGCTCGATTATGTGACTTTTGCCAACAGCGGGGCTGAGGCGATTGAAGCGGCCATCAAGCTCGCCCGCTCAGCGACAGGAAGGCCCGGGATTATGGCTACCCTGAACAGCTTTCACGGCAAAACATTCGGCGCCCTCTCGGCGACCGGTAATTCATCTTACCAGGGTGCTTTTTTTGCCCCGGCTGATCATTTTGCCCACATTCCCTTCGGCGATGCCGATGCCCTGGAAGCAGCCTTCAAAAAAAATCCTGATCACTATGCAGCTTTTCTGGTCGAACCGATCCAGGGTGAAGGGGGAATCGTCGAACCACCCGGCGGATATCTTACCCGGGTCAGGGAAATCTGTAATCAATATAAAGTGCTGTTGGTCTTTGACGAGGTTCAGACCGGTCTCGGCCGGACCGGCAAACTGTTTGCCTGTGAAGCCGAAAAAGTAACCCCGGACCTTCTGGTGGTGGCAAAAGCGCTTGGCGGAGGCATAATCCCGATCGGGGCCTGTCTCTGCAGTGCTGCTGCCTATAATGAGGATTTTGCGCTTAAACATTCTTCAACCTTTGCCGGTAATTCGCTGGCCTGCCGGGTAGGGATCAAAGTTCTTGATCTGCTCACGGCAGAGCGCCGGGCTATGGTCAAAGCAGTGCGCCGGAAGGGCGATTATTTAAAAACCGAATTACTTGAACTTAAGCAGCAGTACCCAAATCTTATCCGGTCCATCCGCGGACGAGGTCTGATGCTGGGCATAGAATTCAACATGGATCGCGGGCAATTTCCCGGCAGCCTGCTGGGTGTGATGGCCGAGCAGGAGCTTTTAACCCCGGCGATCTCTTCATACCTTCTTAATGTTGAACATGTTCGTGTAGCTCCAACCCTGAACGGCAATGCCGTAATCCGCATTGAGCCGCCGCTGACAATCAGTATTGAACAATGCCGCGATGCTCTGGAAGGTATTGCCAGGATGCTTAAAGTTTTAGACGAAGGCAATACAGCCCGGTTTCTTTCATACCTGGTGAGAGAGCCTAATCATAAAGCCGATCAGTATACTGAATTTATCCCCTACCCGGCTCCCCGCTATGAACCCTCGGGGAGAGCAGACGAAGGGCGTTTTGCCTTTCTGATCCACGCGCTTGACTTAAAGAGTTACCACCAGTTTGATAACAGCCTGCTATCTTTCAGTGAAGCCGAACTGGCTGACTTAACAGGCCGTTTTAACGACCTGGTTGAACCATTTGTTGCCGGCAAGACCAGAATAGAATCTGCTGCCGGCCGGACTGCCTACGGTGAATTCATTGCTTTATCGCGGACCACCGATGAGTTTGTCAGTATGCCGCGCAGTCAGGCGATGGCTGAGCTGAAATCAGCAGTAGCCCTGGCCCGCGAGCGGGGAGCGAAAATAGTGGGGCTGGGCGCTTTCACGGCAGTTGCTTCAATGGGTGGACTATATCTGAAAAATGAAGGGATCCCGATTACCACCGGTAACAGTTATACAGTCGTTTCAGCAGTGGATGCGGTTAACACGGCCACTGAAAAGCTGAATATCAATCGCTCAACTACTACTGCTGCCGTTGTCGGCGCTGCCGGTTCTATCGGACGCGGTATTTCACTGCTGCTTTCTGAAACTGTGCCCCGCCTGATCCTGATCGGTAACCCGAACAACCAGTCGGCAAGCGAAAGGCTGCATATGGTGGCCGCTGAGATCTACCGTTACCAGTCAGCTCTGCTTGAACAGGGCAGAACACTAAAGCCGGGCAGTATGGGCCACCTGCTCTCTGAATGCAAAGGTTTACCCAAACCTGACGCCCCGATGAGTGATTTCGAAACCTTTGCTGATGGCGAGGGCTGCCGCCTGGGAATAATCCGGTTTTCCACTGATATAAATGCCGTCCTGGCCAGGGCGGATATCGTGATCAGCGCCACCAGCGCCACTGATAAAGTGATTCATGCCGGCAACCTGAAAGAGGGAGCCATTGTTTGTGATATATCCCGACCGGCCAATGTCAGTGAGGAGGTTGACGCCGCCCGCCCCGACGTTTTGGTGATTGACGGCGGTGTTATTGAAGTGCCCGGACAGCCTTCGCTGGGGTGGGATTTCGGATTTGAAGAGGGGCTGGCCTATGCCTGTATGGCCGAAACCATGATGCTGGCCCTGGAGCAGCATTACAAACACTATAGTTTAGGTTCATCCGGTGTTAACCTGGAGTCAATCCTGCAGACCAGGTATTGGGCGGCGGAACATGGTTTTAAGCTGGCCAATTTCCGCAGTTTTAACCGTCCTTTGAGCGACGAAAGCTGGCAGCGCCTGCTCGAATACCGCAACCGCCGGCAGGCTGTTCGCTAACCCGGTAAAAGTGAATGATATATAGCGGCCTAAAAAAAACTATGGTAGAATGATCAGAAAATGCCGTTATGGGATAGTCGCAGAAAGGATGAACACTTTGGAGCAGAGCGATAAAGGCGGTAAAGCTGCCGGTGAGAAAGAGTTTGTCAAGGAAATTACCCCCAAGTCCGTTGATTTCTCGCAGTGGTACATCGATGTTATTCTAAAAGCACAGCTGATGGATTATGCCCCGATCAAGGGCTTTATGGCTTTCCGCCCGGCCGGTTTTGCCCTCTGGGAAAAGGTGCAGGAGCAGCTGGATAAGCGCTTTAAGGCAACCGGGCATCAAAATGCATATTTTCCGCTGCTTATTCCGCAGAGTCTGCTGCAAAAGGAGGCGGAACACGTTCAGGGTTTTGCGCCTGAAGTGGCCTGGGTTACCAGGGGAGGCAATGAGATCCTTGATGAACCGCTGCTGGTTCGGCCAACCTCCGAAGCGATTATCTGCGACTTTTATTCCCGCTGGGTCCAATCCTGGCGTGATTTGCCGATCCTGATCAACCAGTGGTGCTCTGTTGTCCGCTGGGAAAAATCAACCCGCCCCTTCTTAAGGACCTCGGAATTCTTATGGCAGGAAGGCCATACCTGTCACCGGACTGAAGAGGAAGCGGAAACCGAAACACTGCAGATGCTTGAAGTCTACCGTGAATTTCTTGAAACAGAGATGGCCATTCCGGCACTTGCCGGGCGCAAAACAGAGCGGGAAAAGTTTGCCGGCGCATTACGCACCTACTCGGTTGAAGCTTTGATGAGCGACGGCCGGGCTCTGCAGGCCGGCACATCCCACAATCTCGGCCAGCACTTTGCCCGGGTATTTGATATAACCTTTCTTGATCAGGATGATCAGCTAAAACATGCCTGGCAGACTTCGTGGGGGCTGTCAACCAGGACGATCGGGGCGCTGATCATGGTCCATGGAGATGACCGCGGGCTGGTCTTGCCGCCGCGGATGGCTCCGACCCAGGTTGTAATAGTGCCTATATTGAGTAAAAAAGACAGTGAACGGGTATTGGCAGCAGTACGCGAACTGACCGACAAGCTGAATGCGGAAAATATCAGGGTTAAACTTGATGATCGGGAAGGTTATTCTCCGGGCTGGAAATTTAACGAATGGGAAATGCGTGGCGTACCGGTACGGATTGAAGTCGGTCCCCGTGATCTTGACCAGGGACAGGTTGTCACTGTGCGTCGTGACACAGGTGAGAAAACCTTCGTTCAAAACGATCAACTGGTCCCGGAACTGCACAGCCTTCTGGAGCGAATTCAAGCAGATATGCTGAAGCAGGCCCTGGATTTTCGCGAGGCCAACACCCGCCGTGGTTCCGATTATGAGCAGTTCAAACAAATCATGGAAGAAGATCGCGGTTTTTACATTGCTCCCTGGTGCGGCGGTGACGAATGCGAGGAGCAGATTAAAATTGAGACCAAGGCTACGATTCGCTGTCTGCCTTTTGGTATGGAACCGGAAGGGGATAAATGTTTTGCCTGCGGCAACAAGGCTTTGGAAGCGGCCTGTTTCGCCCGTGCTTACTAAAGAATGCTAACTTTGCTTCCCGGGTGGTCAGTGAGCATCCTCTCTGCAAACAGCATTTCAGCATAGCATAATATTACTTGCATTCCACGGAGGGTTTAACCGGTTGGAAAAAAAAGAGCTGCGCAAAAAAATTATCACCGAACGCGACCTGTTAACAGATGAAGAAATAGCTGAAAAAAGCGCAACTATTGCCGGAAAGCTGTACAGCCATCCGGCTTTTATTCAGGCTGAGGCGATTATGTATTTTATCTCTTTCGGCAGCGAAGTTAATACCAGGCCGATGGTTGAAGAAACAATCAGGCAGGGTAAGATAGCCCTCGCTCCCAAGGCTGTCCCGCAGAGCCGTGAATTGATTCCATCAAGGATCCTTGACTGGGAAAGCGATCTGATGCCCGGATATTACAATATATCCGAACCCCGCGCCGGTGCTGTGCGTCCTTATGCGCCGGAACAGATCGACCTGTTGATTGTCCCCGGTGTGGCTTTTGATCTAAAAGGAAACCGCCTCGGTTACGGAGGCGGTTATTATGATCGTTTTTTTTCACTGTTAAAGCCGGGAACGCCCCTGGTTGCCCTTGTTTTCGACCTGCAGATTGTTCCCGAGGTGCCGGTTGATGTCTGGGACCGGCGTGTGGATTTAATAATTACCGAGAATCGCTCGATCGAGATAAAAACTCTCTAAAAGTCGATATTATTTACTCCTGGTCGTTTTATGATGAGAGTTAAAAAACCCGTGGAACAGCATTTCAATGATTGTATTGGCAATATGCTCTAAATCTTTTTCCTGCTCGTCAACCACTTCCCAGATAAAGCGATCCACAAGCAGAATATAGGCTTTGGCCACTACCTGGATATCAAATTTTGAAGCCAGTTTTTTCTCCTGAGCATAAGCAAAAGAATGAGCTGAACTCTTGATAAACTGGTCGATTACGCTTTGCCAGTGTTCCTCGATTGAGGCAGATTGCCCGAGAGCCTCCTGGTATACTTTCATGATCGGGCGATGCTGCTCGGAGAGGCGAAAGGAAGTAAGGACCAGGGCGTAGTAAGCATCACGTGCTTCCTGCAGGGTAGTCGGCGAAAAAGGCACTTCGAGCAGGTTAAAAAATTCACTGAGTACATTGTCAACAACCTTGTTTAAAATATCGTCCTTACCTTTAAAATGACTGTAAACTGTACCATAGCCAACTTTTGCCTGTTGGCTGATTTTTGCGATAGTGGTCTTGGCATAGCCCTCTTTTAAAAATACTTCCAGTGCGGTATCGAGAATCAGTTTACGGGTAATGCGACTTCGCAGGTATCGGCGTGGCCTTTTTTGCACATTGCCTTCCACAGGTTGGTCAACCTCCTTTTAAATTGGGTATCAAACCGGTTCATTGTTGCGACATTATATCATTTTATTAAAATATTTGCAAAGCTTAATTTCAACAATAAAAAGTACTAATAAGCAGAAAAAAGCTCCTTTTGCATTCCACTTGCCATTTTAGTAGTATGAATACTAGGTGCTGCAAAGATCTGCACCGGTTGAGAGGGAGTATTTAGTTGGCAATTTATGCAATAGGCGATCTTCATCTATCTCACAGTCAGAGCAAACCGATGGATATTTTCGGCGAACAATGGGCTAATCATGTTGATCGTCTCCGCACCAACTGGGTTGAAGACGTTGGCGAAAATGATCTGGTAATTATTGCCGGAGACATTTCCTGGGCAATGCATCTTGCTGACGCGCTCCCTGATTTTAACTGGTTGGCAGAGCTTCCGGGAACCAAACTGTTGGTCAGGGGCAATCATGATTACTGGTGGTCTGCAATTGGAAAAGTCAGGGCGGCTCTGCCTTCTTCCCTTTTTGCCCTGCAAAACGATCACTTTCCCTGGGAGGGATGGGCGATCTGCGGGACAAGGGGATGGATCTGCCCCGGTGAAGACGGATTCGACAGCGATCATGATCAGAAAATCTACCAGCGTGAGTTGTTCAGGCTGAAGTTATCACTTGAACATTCCAGGCAGGCAGGCGCTGCCCCGATCATTTGCGCTCTGCACTTCCCGCCGTTTAACCGCTTGAATCAGCCCAGTGAATTTACGGCACTGCTTGAACATTACGGAGTAAAAAAGTGTGTCTTCGGTCATATACACGACAGCGGCCGTGACTATATATTCCAGGGCAGGCAAAATGGTGTCGAATATCATTTTGTCGCTGCCGACGGTCTTGATTTCAGACCGAAACTGATGGTTGAATAAAAGTTCTGATTTGGAGCAGGATTGCCGGACAGTTAAGCGTAATAAATATTGAAGTGCAAATCAGATCCCGGGAAGGTGATTGGTTGAGCAGCGAAGCAGCTTTGGAAAAAGTAAATTCGGATACAATTGATGTAGATGCTGTTGATACGCTAGTCGAGCCTTATCTGCATAAAAAAGAGATGGTGATCCCGGTCCTGCAAAAAGTGCAGGATCATTATGGCTACCTGCCACGGCCGGCAATGGAACGGGTATCGCGCCTGATGCGCATACCGCTCAGTCGCCTTTACGGGGTAGCTACTTTTTATGCCCAGTTTAAAATGAAACCGCGCGGCCGATACATCATAAGGGTCTGCAAGGGAACAGCCTGCCATATCCAGGGCAGCCCGAAAATAGCAGAGCGCATTGAGGAACTCTTAGGTGTGCAGAGCGGTGAAACTACAGATGATCTGCGTTTTACCCTCGAGGAGGTAGCCTGCATCGGCGCCTGTGCCCTGGCTCCGGTAATAATGGTTAACGATAATCCCCATGGCCGCCTTACTCCGGACAAGGTTAAGGCTGTCCTCGACAGCTATGAATAGGCAAGGGAGGTTTCAGGATCTTGTATGAAAAGCACCTGATGATCTGCGGAGCGACAGGTTGTATCTCCTCCGGCTCGCAGTCTGTTGAAGAAGCATTGATCAAAGCATTAAACAAGCATCAGCTGAGCGATAAATATCGGTTGGTAATGGGCGGTTGTCCCGGTTTTTGTGAAGTGGGGCCGATTATTGTCGTCTATCCTGATCAGGTTTTCTACTGCCGCCTGAAGCCTAAGGATATGGAGGAACTGGTTGAGAAACACCTGATCGGCGGTGAGATCGTCGAGCGCCTGCTGTACAAGGGTCCTGATGTTGACGCCCCGGCCCGCTTTTTCGATACAATACCTTTTTATACCAAGCAAAAGTTTAATGTTTTACGCAACAGCGGACTGATCGATCCCGAAAAGATCGATGAATACATAATGCGCGGAGGCTACAGCGCTTTCACCCGGGCCCTTGATTTAGAACCGGCAGCGATCTGCGAAGAAATTAAAACTGCCGGCTTGCGCGGACGTGGTGGAGCCGGTTTTTCAACCGGACTAAAATGGGAATTTACCTTAAAAGCCGGGGGAGAAAAGAAATATGTGGTTTGCAATGCGGATGAAGGTGATCCCGGCGCTTTTATGGATCGCAGTATCCTCGAAGGAGATCCGCATGCAATCTTAGAGGGAATGTTAATCTGCGGCAGGGCGGTAGGCGCAGATGAAGGCTATGTCTACTGTCGCGCGGAATATCCGCTGGCTATAAAAAGACTGAAAATCGCCATTACCCAGGCCGAGGAATATGGTCTGCTCGGTCAGAATATCTTAGCTTCAGGTTTTAATTTTAAGGTCCATATCAAGGAAGGGGCCGGTGCTTTTGTGTGCGGTGAAGAGACAGCCCTGTTGGCTTCAATCGAAGGGAGAAGAGGGATGCCCCGTCCCCGCCCGCCTTTTCCTGCCCAGTCTGGTCTTTTCGGCAAACCAACAACGATAAATAATGTTGAAACCCTGGCCAATATACCGCTGATTATTAAAGAAGGCGGTGTTGAGGAGTTCTCCTCTATTGGCACCGAGGGCAGCAAGGGCACGAAGGTTTTTGCCCTGGCCGGGAAAATCCGTAATACCGGTTTGTGCGAAGTGCCGATGGGCATCACTTTCAGGGAAATTATTTTTGATATCGGCGGAGGGATAAAGGGAGGCAGAGAATTCAAGGCTGTTCAGGCCGGTGGACCATCCGGCGGATGTATTCCTGCCGAACTGCTCGATTTGCCGATTGACTATGATTCTTTGAGCCAGGCCGGCGCGATCATGGGTTCCGGCGGTCTGGTAGTAATGGATGAGCGGACCTGCATGGTTGATCTGGCCCGTTATTTTTTAAGTTTTACCCAGAAAGAATCATGCGGCAAATGCACACCATGCCGGGAGGGGACCAAACGGATGCTTGAGATTCTAAACCGGATCACAGAAGGATCAGGCATACCGGAAGACCTTAATACTCTTGATTCGCTGGCTTACAGCATCAAGGATAGTTCACTCTGCGGTCTCGGCCAAACCTGTCCGAACCCGGTTCTCAGCACGATTCGCTACTTCCGCAACGAATATGAAGAGCATATTAACGATCAATATTGTCGGTCAGGGGTCTGCAAGGCGCTTTTTAATTACCATATCGATCAGGAACGCTGCACGGGTTGTACCGCCTGCTCCCGGGCCTGCCCGGTAGATGCTATCAAAGGTGAGAAAAAAGAGGCGCATGAGATCATACAGGAGCTATGTACCCGCTGTGGAAGCTGTATTGAGAAGTGCCCGCAGGATTGCATCATGATTACGCCGGTCAGGAGGGGAGCCGATGTCAGCAGTTAAGCTAACCATTGACGGAACTGAGATCGAGGTTACTGCAGGGACAACAATCCTGTCGGCAGCCAGAGAACTGGGGATCGACATTCCCACACTTTGTTATGATCCCGAACTGCCTCCGAACGGAGCCTGCCGGCTTTGTCTTGTCGAGGTTGAAAAAGCAAAAGCCCTGATTGCCTCCTGCGTTACTCCCGTTGCCCCGGGCATGGTCGTTTACACTGAATCAGAGAGGGTTGTCAGCGCCCGCAGGGCGATCCTAAGCCTGCTGATAGCCAATCATCCCCTGGTTTGTATTACCTGCGAAAGGACCGGAAGCTGCAAGCTTCAGGATTATTGTTACCGCTATGGCGTTACTGACAGCGAGTATGTCGGCGAGGTAAAAGATCTGCCTTTTGATGAAAGCAATGACTTCTTTATCCGCGATATGAACAAATGTATCCTTTGCGGGATCTGTGTCGGAAAATGCCAGGAAATTGTCGGAGCAGGCGCGATCGATTTTACCAAGCGCGGCTTTGTGACCAATGTTGGCCCTGCCTATGAAGATAAAATTGAAGATTCCACCTGTGTATTTTGCGGCTTATGCATCGACAGCTGCCCGGTTGGCGCTCTAATCCCAAAAACCACGGTCGGAAAAGGCCGCTTTTGGCAGGTCGAAAAAGTCAGGGGCGTCTGTCCCTACTGCGGCGTCGGCTGTGGTATTATCCTGCAGGTCAGAAACGGCATGGTAATCGATGTTCAGCCAGACAGGAAAAGTCCCGTTAACCGGGGACATCTTTGCGCCCGCGGCAAGTTTGGCTGGGATTACCTGCAAAACCAGGAACGCCTGACCACCCCGTTAGTCAAATCGGAAGGGGTTTTTGTGGCCGTAAGCTGGGAAGAAGCCTTAGGGTTGATCGTTGATAATCTGGAAGAAGTGATCAGACGTCATGGTCCGGATTCGATCATGGGTCTCTGCTCGCCAAAAGCGAGCAATGAAGAGAGTTATCTTTTCCAGAAGCTGATCCGCACCCTCGGCAGTAATAATGTCGACAGTTACAGCCGTCATTGTCACGCCCCGGCGGTAGAGGGTATGATGAAAGCCTTCGGTGGGGCGACGATGACCAATAGCATGGAAGAACTGGTTTTAACAGATGCAATCATAGTGGTCGAAGCTGATCCGCTGAAAACTCATCCGATCATTGGTTACCGGATTCGTGAAGCGGTCAGGCGTGGCGCCCGCCTGATTACAGCTCAGTCGGAAGAAACCGGCCTGGCCGAGCTGACCGGGCTTCATCTGGCGATTAAGCCGGGCAGCGCCGTCTTTTTAATCAATGCCCTGGCTGCGGTTATTTTAGAAGAAGGCCTTCATGATCAATCTTTTATCAACAAGCGGACAGAGGGATTTGAAGCATACAGGAACTCTTTTGATTCCTCCGTCATCAGCCGGGCGTTGGAGATAACCGGGATAACAGAAGATCAGCTTCGCTCTGCAGCCCGTAATTTCGCTACAGCCGGGAGATCGGCTATCGTTTCCAATGCCGGGGGCAGTGAACAGGCCGGCGACAGCCAGCTGGTTTTAGCCCTGGCCAATCTGGCTCTGCTGACCGGTAATGTGGGACGTGAAAGGTGTGGTCTCTACCTGCCTTATAGCGAAAATAACCTGCAGGGCTGTGCGGACATGGGCGCAATGCCTTCCGTATTAACGGGCTATCAGTCCCTTAAAGTCCGGTCAGTGCGGGATAAATTCTCCCGGGCCTGGCAGGTGGAAATCCGAGAGCAGCCCGGATTATCGGCAGCAGAGCTTTTTGATTACAACGTCAACACAAAGATTAAAGCGATGCTGATCATGGCTGAAAATCCGGCGGCCTGCGGTGAAAACCATGAGGCGGCGGCTTCTATTTTAAAGCAGCTTGACTTCCTGGTAGTCCAGGAGCTGTTCATGACGGAAACAGCAATGCTGGCCGATGTGGTTTTACCCGCAGCCGGATTTGCCGAGAGAACCGGGACCTATACCAACGTCGGACGCCGGGTGCAGCTTAACCGGGCAGCGGTCAAACCACCCGGAGAGGCACATGCCAACTGGGAGATTATCGCTGAATTGGCAGGATGGCTGGGCTTTGAATGGGAATATGACGGTCCCGAGGATATCTTTGCCGAGATTGCTGCTCTTACACCACAATACGGCGGGATTTCTTATGAGCGGATAGCTGAAGTTGGGCTGCAGTGGCCCTGTCCGCATCATGAACACCCGGGATCGAAGTATCTTTACGAAGGGCGTTTCCTGCGCGGGTTGGGGCTTTTTACCCCGATTAACCTTAAATTACCGGTTGTTAAAGCCGCTTCACACAGCCATTTGCATGCAGAAGGGGAAAAAGACGCAGGTTGCGGCTGCCTGAGCGACAGCATGCGTCACCGTTCGGTGATCCGCAATTTAAGATTTTGATCTGACGGGAGGAATTTAACTTGGCCAGATATCTTTTCCCGCAAGGGTTTTTATGGGGTGCAGCCACAGCATCCTACCAGATTGAGGGTTCTCCTGATGCAGATGGCAAAGGCGAATCGATCTGGGATCGCTTTTCACATACTCCCGGCAGAATATGGGATAATCAAACCGGTGATATCGCCTGTGACCATTATCGGCGCTACCCGGAAGACATTAAACTGATGGCCGGACTGGGCCTTAATTCCTACCGTTTTTCAATTTCCTGGCCGCGAATCTTTCCTGCAGGCGGTGGCCGGCCCAATGAAAAGGGGCTTGACTTTTACCGCCGCCTGGTAGACGAGCTCCATAAAAACAGGATCAAACCGGCTGCTACCCTCTACCACTGGGATCTGCCCCAGCGTTTAGAGGATAAAGGCGGCTGGAGCAACCGTGACACCGCCGGCTATTTTCAGGAATATGCCGCTTATCTTTTTCAGAACCTTGATCTGCCGGTCGATCTGTGGATCACCCTTAACGAACCGTGGGTGGTAGCCTACCTCGGCCATGCTTTTGGTGTTCACGCCCCGGGGGTGACCGATTTCAGCACTGCCCTGAAGGTGGGACACCACCTGCTGCTGGGCCATGGGCTGGCAGTCAGGTCATTTCGCGAATCAGCACGGGGCGATGAACAGATTGGCATCACCCTGAACCTGGCTCCAATCCAGCCCAACTCTGATTCCCCTGCCGACCGGGAAGCCGCGCATCGTTCTGACGGTTTTATGAATCGCTGGTATCTTGATCCGATTTTTAGAGGCAGCTATCCTGAGGATATGGTTGAAATCTTCTCGCGGCTTTTTGAAATGCCCCTCCAGGAAGAGGAGGATGCAAAAATTATCGCCGAACCAATTGATTTTCTGGGGATCAACAACTATACCAGAATTTTGGTTGAAGCGACCGGCTCGGCTGATGATTTCATGGGCAACCCGATTAACCCTCCCGACCGGGAATACACCGAGATGGGCTGGGAAGTTTATCCCGAGGGGTTGTCTGAGTTGCTGATCCGGGTTAATCGGGATTACGGGCCAATTCCGCTCTATGTAACTGAGAATGGCGCCGCTTTCCCTGATCAGCTTAACGCCCGGGGTGAGGTGGACGACCCGCGCCGCATTAACTACCTTCAGACTTATCTGTACGAATCCTGGAAAGCGATGGAGAAAGGGGTCCCGCTGAAGGGCTATTTTGTTTGGACGCTGCTCGATAATTTTGAGTGGGCTTTTGGTTATAGTAAGCGTTTTGGCTTGGTCTATGTTGATTTTGAAAACCAAAAACGGTACCTGAAGAACAGTGCCCACTGGTATAAAGAGGTCATCTCCCGCAACGGGCTTGATTTTTAGGCAGAAGGCAGAGGAACGGTCAGTGACGGATCAGCGGACAAGTGAAGTCAGGATCATCAGGATTGAAAATCAGCGGCAGGTAGAGCAGACCGACCAGGTAGTGATCGAGGCGCCGGTAACGATTTATCTTAACGGCAGTGAGCTGGTGACCCTGCTTTGCACACCGGAGGAACTAGATTGCCTGGCCCTGGGCTTTTTATGCAGCGAAGGCTTTATTGCTTCAAATGAAGATTTGCTCTCGATCCGGATCAGGGAAGAAGGCCTGGTAGAGGTAGAGCTTAAGAATCTAAAAACCCTCGAGGAAAAACTGCACGGCAAGCGGACGATCACTTCCGGCTGTGGTAAAGGGACTATTTTCTACAATGTCCTTGACTCGCTGCGCAGCAATCCGCTGTCCGGCAGGATGCAGGTTAAAGCTGATCAGGTTTTGGCACTGGTCGGCGAACTGCAAAAAAAAGCAATACTCTTTAAAACTACCGGGGGGGTGCACAGCGCCGCCCTGACTGACAGTGAAAAAATCATCTGCTTCTTTGAAGACATCGGGCGCCACAACGCAGTTGATAAAATAATCGGAAAATGTCTGCTCAGCGGTATTCCAACTGAAGACAAGATGCTGGTGTCGAGTGGGCGGCTTAGTTCAGAGATTCTTTTAAAGGCGGCCAAGCTTGGAATTCAGGTGATCATCTCGCGCGCTGCGCCCACATCTTTATGTATTGAACTGGCCGAAGCTTTAAATATCACCTTAATCGGTTTTGCACGCGGCCGGCGGATGAACCTCTACAGCCACCCCTGGCGTATTATCTGATACCTGAACTTTTAAATTAATTCGATTTGTTGCTGTTCTTTTGTGCGGTTTTCCCTTTAGGAGTATCCAGGTACATTTTCTTGGCATTGACATTTACCTGGTCGAGGTAGAAACCTGTTTGATACTCAAGCTCTTCTTTTAAGTGCCGCTGGACTTCCCTTAAAAGCAGATCAATTCTCCGATCCGGGATTTTACTCAGGTCCAGAGCCAAATCAAGGTGCAGGAGAACCTTGCTTTGGCCGTTTTCTAAGTTTACGTGAAGGATCTGGTACACTCCCTGCACCTGCAGGGCAATATATTCGATCAGCTCAAGAATTACATGCTCAGCGATGTAGAAGCTGCCCAGGGTGCTGTAGATTGGCCGGATAACCGAACGTTCGACCGGGGAACCGGGGGGCAATTGGGGCAGGCTGAAGAAAGAACGCAGCGGATCGATGATATATCCCGGAAATTCTTTTTTAATGGCAAAAGTCGGCAACGGTATAACGTGCCTGTTTTCTGTAGCCCTGACCGTCAAGGCAGCTTGGATCGATTCCGGGTCGGAAACCTCTTCGATTGTAAAGTAGTAGGACGGGTTTTCCAGTCCAAGGTTTTGGGCGATAACATCAGACATCCGTCTCGAAGTGGAAAGGATTAGCAGGCGGCCGGGTTTAACCTCTGCCAGTTTTTCCTTTACCTGCTGAGCATGATCGGGATCTTTAAAAAGGGCTCGTTTAATAGCTCCAAAGCGGGTGTTTTCCCGTTTGGCCGATCGGCCGGCTAAAATATCATTGCTTTTGATCAGCAGCCCGTCGTCTATAATATATTCAATGTTGTACTGCTTAGCCAATATCGGAGCCTGATGACTTTTACCTGTTCCGCTGTGTCCAATCAGGGCATAAATTTCCACTTTATCCACTCCAGGATGATCAGTTTGAGCTACTTGCGCCCGGCCGTAAACCGTTTTATTATTATACCACATCATCTAAACCGTTCAGGTTTAATAGCAGCGCCCTTGGATCCACTACGGCGCAGGAAAGTGGATCCAACTCGCGGAGGAGGCAGCAATGCAGATCATCATTTCAGCCCCGGTAAAGATGCGGGGAGAACTTTATGTTCCGGGGGATAAATCTATAAGCCACCGGGCTGCAATGCTCGGCGCTTTGGCCGAAGGAGTCACAGAAGTAAGTGGCTTTCTCGATGCTGAAGATTGCCTTTCCACGATCAGCTGCCTGCGTGCGCTCGGGGTTTCTATTACCGGGAATAAAGGACAGCTGGTAATCAAGGGGCGAAAAAAGAATTTCCAGCAGGCAGGTGAACCTTTGTATGCCGGCAACTCAGGGACAACCGCACGCCTGCTGCTCGGCATGCTGGCCGGCCAGCCTTTTACAACAATGATTATCGGCGATCAATCACTTTGCAGGCGCCCGATGAAACGGGTAATCGAACCGCTCAGCCTGATGGGTGCGCAGTTTACGGGCGAAAACGATCGCCTGCCACTGACCATTAACGGAGGCTCTTTAAAACCGATAACTTTTCAGACGCCCCAGGCGAGCGCCCAGGTCAAGTCGGCAATTCTGCTGGCCGGACTTTTCGCCGCAGGGCAGACTAGCGTTATCGAACCGGCACCCAGCCGCAATCATACAGAGCTGATGCTCGATTCCTTTGGCGCCGGGATTGAATACGGGGGCTGCCGGGTAACGATTGATGGCCATTCAGAATTAAAAGGGCGCAAGGTTATTGTCCCGGGAGATATTTCCGCTGCAGCATTTTTCATGGTCGCGGGCGCTATTGTGCCCGGCTCCCGGGTAGTGCTTAAAGATGTGGGAATTAATCAGACCCGCGCCGGTATAATCGAAGCCCTGCAGCAGATGGGCGCCGATATTGAGCTTAAGAATAAAAGATTGTGGGGTATGGAACCGGTTGCTGATATCAGGGTCAGAAGCGGTGTAAAGCTAAAAGGAATCGAACTGTGCGGCAGCATGATCCCGCGGTTGATCGATGAGCTTCCGGTCCTGGCAGTAGCAGCAGCAATGGCGGAGGGGCGCACTGTAATTCGCGATGCCGGGGAACTGAGGGTTAAGGAAACAGACCGTATTTCCGCTTTGAGTGGAGAACTGCGAAAGATGGGAGTACAAATTACTGAAACTGAAGACGGAATGATCATTGATGGTGGAGCTGACCTGAAAGGTGCAGCAGTGGATTCCCGCGGTGATCACCGGATTGCCATGTCTCTTGCTGTTGCCGGTCTGGCAGCTTCAGGCGACACCAAGATTTCCGGCGCCGAAGCGATCAGTATTTCCTATCCGGATTTCATGGCTCATCTGAGATCGCTGGTAAGGTTTTAACTCGTTGATCGCCATCTTATACTGAAGAAATTGACGCTCCACCGGCATTATGTTAATATATGGCTGTTATTTCCAGCATTGCTCTCCCAATTTTTCGGTTCAGGTCAGGAGAATATAGATGCCTATACCCGTATGTTCCTTTGAACAATATCTAAATAAACGCACCGGCTCAACTGCAGATTATACCGCGGATCTTGGAGCGCAGGTAAACATGATTATTGCAGGCGTAAGGGAAAACGGTGACAGCGCCCTGAGGAAATATACTCTCGAATTTGACCGGGTCAGGCTCGAAAATTTTAAAGTAAGCCCGGTAGAGTTTGAAGAAGCGCAGCATAAGGTAGATCCAGATCTGTTGAAGATTATGGGCGAAGCGGCCGCTAATATCGAAAAATTTCACCGGCGTCAGCTGCGGAGAGATTGGTACGATGAAGATTCCGAAACATTGGTCGGGCAGCGTTTTTTGCCTTTAAACAGGGTTGGCGCCTATGTTCCCGGTGGAACAGCCGCTTACCCTTCTTCGGTGCTGATGACGGTAATACCAGCCATGGTGGCCGGTGTGAAAGAGGTTTGCATTTGCACACCCGCCAACCATATGGGAGAGGTAAACCCGCTTACCCTGGCGGCCTCTTCCCTGGCAGGAGTAACTGAGGTTTATAAAATCGGAGGGGCACAGGCCATTGCCGCGCTGGCCTACGGAACTGAAACGGTTCCCCGGGTGGATAAAATCGTCGGGCCCGGCAATATTTACGTGACCCTGGCCAAGAAAGAACTTTTCGGGCAGGTCGGCATCGATATGCTTGCCGGCCCCAGCGAGATTGTAATTGTTGCCGATGCTGATGCCAAAGCTTCATTTATCGCCGCCGATTTATTATCCCAGGCTGAACACGATCCTTTATCAAGGGCGATCCTGATCACCCCTTCTGAAAATTTGGCCTACCGGGTGATCGAAGAGCTTGAAGAGCAGCTGCTTTCACTGCCACGCAGTGAAATTGCCCGTCGCTCCCTTAAGGATCAGGGGGCGATAATGATCATTTCTGAGTTAAGTGAAGCCTGGCCGATTGTCAACAGCATTGCCCCGGAGCATCTGGAGCTGCACTTAAAAGATGCGCTGAGCTTTCTTGACCAAATAACCAGCGCCGGTTCAGTGTTCATCGGAGCCTGGACTCCCGAACCGCTTGGTGATTACTGGGCCGGAGCAAACCACGTTTTGCCAACCGGTGCGGCAGCCCGCTATGCATCGGCTCTTGGGGTTGATGATTACCTGAAAAGACAGCAGATCCTTTATTATAATGAAGAAAAACTGAAGAAATCTGCAGCTAAGATTGCCGAGCTGGCCAGGGCGGAAGGGCTGGAAGCCCATGCCAGGGCAGTGTTGATAAGGGGGAAAAGTGATGAATCGCCAGGCAAAGGTTAAGCGTGAAACAAAGGAAACTAAAATCAGCCTCGAGCTGAACCTTGATGGCAGCGGTACCGGGAAACTGAGCACAGGGTTGCCGTTTATTAACCATATGCTTGAGTTATTCAGCCGGCACGGCCGCTTCGACTTAAATATCGATGCCAGTGGCGACCTCGATGTTGATGCTCACCACCTGGTTGAAGATCTTGGAATTTGTCTTGGCCGGGCGCTCAAAGAAGCTTTAGGTGGTAAAGAAGGTATTAAACGTTATGGCTTCAGCGCCGTGCCGATGGATGAATCCCTGGTGTCGGCAGTAGTTGATCTTTCCGGCCGCCCCTGGTTGCATTACGCTGTTAAACTTCCACCCGGCCAGGTTGGAGGAATCGATGGAGAGCTGTTTCATGAGTTCTGGCAGGCTTTTGTCAATGAAGGCCGGCTTAACCTGCACCTGGTCTTAAGTCACGGCTCTAACAAGCATCATATCATTGAAGCTTGCTTCAAAGCTTCCGCCAGGGCCCTGGCCGAAGCAGCCTCGAAAATGGAAGGTTTAGAGGGAGTTCTTTCCACTAAGGGCGAATTGGATTGAGGTGAATGCCATGCTGGTAATTCCGGCAATTGATCTGCACCGTGGGCGTTGTGTCCGGCTTTACCAGGGCGATCCGGAACGGGAGACGGTTTACGGTGATAACCCGGTTGAGGTTGCCCTGCAGTGGGAGCAGTTGGGAGCTAAAATGTTGCACCTGGTAGATCTCGACGGAGCTTTTACCGGCTATTCTAAAAATGCCGACACGATCAGAGCGATTGGCGAATCGGTCCAGGTGCCGCTGCAGCTTGGCGGAGGCATCAGATCCAGGGAGGCTGCCGAAAAAGCTTTCTCAATCGGGATCAGCAGGCTAATCCTGGGAACAATGGCGGTGCAAGCTCCTGAAAAAGCACGGGCTTTAGTGGAAGAACATGGCGATTCCATATTAATTGGGATCGATGCCCGTAAAGGAACGGTAGCCGTGAAGGGCTGGCAGGAATCATCAGCGATCAGTGTGCTCGAGCTGGCGGCGGAAGTTGAAGGTTGGGGAATAAAAGAAGTTGTCTACACCGATATTGACCGCGACGGAACGCTTAAAGGTCCTGATTTTGAAGGACTGAAAGCAATTATTGACCATACTGACCTGCAGGTAATCGTTTCCGGCGGGGTCTCATCCTTAAATGATTTGATTGCGCTTAAACCTTTTGGCGAGAGAATTAAAGGGGTGATTATCGGCAAGGCTCTTTACTCCAACCAGCTTACCCTGGCTGATGCCATGGCCATATTTAACTGAAAGCGGAAAGGAATATTATGGAATCAAAAGAAAACCGGCAGCTTGAGTCATTACAGAGCAACCAACTAAAATATGATCACAAAGGATTGATCCCGGCTGTAATCCAGGACGATCTGACCGAAGCTGTTTTGATGGTAGGTTATATGAATGAAGAGGCGCTAAATAGGACAATGAAAAATGGAAAAGTTTGCTTCTGGAGCCGGAGCCGTCAGGAATACTGGGTAAAAGGTGAAACATCCGGGAATTTTTTCCAGTTGAAATCAATAAAAGCAGATTGCGACGCCGATGCATTGCTGGTCAGGGTTATTCCTCTGGGAGATGGAGTGGCCTGTCATACCGGCAGTTATTCGTGTTTTTTTCAAGATCTTGCCGGTCTGGTAGGGATGGCCGATGATTGATTATCACCTGCATACCAGCCGCTGCTGTCATGCTGTAGGAACACCACAGGAATACCTTGAAACCGCTGAACGTCTGGGTTTAACGGAAATCGGTTTCGCCGATCACTTTCCCCTCGGTCTGCTCGGTTATACTCCGCGGGTCCAGGTAACCATGCACCCGGAAGAACTTGATGATTATCTCGACGAAATTGAAAAACTTAAATCGGAATCAACCGTGGTGCGCGTTAAAACAGGGATTGAAATCGACTATATCCCGGGGACAGAGAGAAAGCTGGAGCAGCTTTTACGGCGCTACAGCTTTGATTACGTAATCGGTTCAATCCATTTCATGAATGACTGGGATTTCACCCATCCAGTCTATGCTGATACTTATAAAGAAAGAGATATTGACGCTCTCTACCAGACCTATTTTGAACTGGTCAATAAAGCCTGCCGCAGCGGTTATTTTGATATTATCGGGCATCTGGACGTGATCAAGAAATTTGGTTTTAAGCCTGCCGGTGATCTCGGACATTATTGGCAGCAAACTGTTGATGTTCTTGCTGAAACCGGAACCTGCTTTGAATTGAATACTGCCGGACGTGATGCGCCGGTTGGCCAGTTTTATCCTGACCGAAAATTTATCGAACTTGCTTTGCTAAAAGGAGTACCATTGTGCACCGGCTCTGATGCCCACGGGCCCGAGCAGGTTGGCCGTTACTTCGATGAAGCCGGAATCCTGCTCCGGGAAATAGGTTGCCGTGAGCTGGCAACATTTACAGAGCGTAAAAGAAGTAACATTGCGCTCGATCTTTAAACGTTGATATTACCAGCCTTATAACTGGGGGGAGCTTTATGAATCAACTGTTCAGCAGCAGGGTTAAAACTATAAAAGGAGATTTCCTGGTTTTGTTTAGCGATGCCGGTATCTATGAGCTTTTTTTTCCGGGATCGCTCCCTGATCGTGATTATCCTGAAAAAGAGCTTCCCTGGCCCGGGTTGACCACGGATCTTAATCGCTATCTGACCGGCGAACCGGTCAAATGGGACAGTTACCCGCTGGACTGCAGCGGATATGGAAAATTTTCAGCCCGCCTGCTGCAGGAAGTAAGGCGCATACCAAGCGGCAAGGTCTATACTTACCGGCAGATGGCTGAAAAAGCAGGATCTGCTTTAGCCTGGAGAGCTGCCGGGCAGGCCCTGGCCTCTAACCGTCACCCGATTATTGTGCCCTGCCACCGGGTTGTGGGCAGCAACGGTAAACTGGGTGGTTTCAGCGGTCCGGCAGGATGGAAAGAGATGCTGCTTAAAATGGAAGGCGCGATTTGAACAGCATCAGGATGAGGTGAAGAAAATGCGCTATCTTTCCGGCGGTGAATCGCATGGGCCCTGCCTGATGGCAATCATTGAAGGATTACCGGCAGGCCTGAAAATTGATCCGGCCGAGATCAACCGGCAGCTTGCAAGACGTCAACAGGGCTTTGGACGGGGCGCCCGGATGGCTATTGAACAGGATCAGGTTGAAGTTTTATCGGGGTTGCGTTTTAATAAAACGATCGGCAGCCCCCTGTCGCTGCAGATTAGAAACCGCGATTGGCAGAACTGGCAGGATATAATGGCCCCTGAAGGAGATGCCCCTGCCGGGCTGGAAAAATTGACCCTGCCCCGCCCCGGTCATGCCGACCTGGCCGCCGGTCTGAAATACAATTATGATGATCTGCGGCTGGCCCTTGAACGTGCCAGCGCCCGGGAAACGGCAATCAGAGTCGCGGTTGGCACAGTCGGGCGAATCATGCTGGAATATTTTGGTTTACAATTCTTTAGTCACGTTATCCGGATTGGCCGGGTAACAGCAGAAATTGATCCTTTGGAGCTAACCCGCAATTACCAGCAGGTTGAAGAGTCTCCGGTTCGTTGTGCAGATGAAGCAGTTTCTGAAAAAATGATCAGCGCAATCGGGGAGGCCGGCGAAAGAGGCGATAGCCTGGGCGGGATAATCGAACTTTTAGTGACCGGAATCCCTCCCGGCCTCGGCAGTCACGTGCATTGGGATCTTCGTCTAGATGGGCGGCTGGCCGGAGCGATCATGGCTATCCCGGCGATAAAAGGGGTAGAAATTGGCCTTGGATTCGCATCAGCAGAACTGCCTGGTTCGGCGGTCCATGATCCAATCGTCAATCAGGGCAACGGAATCGAGCGGCCAGCCAACCGGGCCGGGGGGCTGGAAGGTGGAATTACCAATGGTCAGCCGCTGATCATCAGAGCGGCGATGAAACCGATCCCGACCTTAAAGGAAGCCCTGCCCAGTGTTGACTGGCTAACCGGCGAGGTATCAGAGGCTGCCGTTGAGCGATCGGATCTGTGTGCCGTGCCGGCTGCTGCAGTGGTTATGGAAGCCGTTGCCGCCTGGATTTTGGCGGTTGCCTTCAGAGAAAAATTTGCAGGTGATTCAATGGAAGAAGTCGATGCAGCTTACCGCTATTACCTGGATCAAACTGCGAGGCATTTAAAAAAACGCTGAACCTAGATCTATAATGAAGAGGACAACCAGTGGTTAAACGTGAGATTAAGATAAAAACTGCCAACTTTCCCTATCGTATTGTGATCGATACAGGCATCTTAGCCGGCCTCGGACGGAATTTACGTTTACTCTTCCCTTCGACCAGGGCTTTCCTGGTCAGTGATACCACAGTTTATAACCTCTATGGTGAAACAGTTAAGCAGTCGCTTGCCGATCAAGGCTGGCAGGTTACGGTAGAGTTGTTAAGCCCCGGGGAAGGGTCGAAAAGCCTGGAGAACACTGCTCTCCTTTATGATCGGATGATCGAAGCTGAATTGGACCGCAATTCACCGGTGATCGCTCTAGGCGGTGGGGTTGTGGGCGATCTGGCAGGCTTTGCGGCCGCCACCTATTTAAGGGGGGTTCCCCTGGTGATGGTGCCTACTACCCTGCTGGCCCAGGTAGACAGCAGTGTGGGAGGCAAGGTAGCAGTAAACCATCACCGGGGAAAAAATTTAATCGGGTCGATCTATCCTCCCCGGCTGGTGATCGTGGATCCGGAAACTCTTCAGACTTTACCGGTGCGGCAGCTGAAGGCCGGGCTGGCTGAAACTGTGAAATACGGGATTATTACCGATCCTAATTTCTTCTCCTGGCTGGAAAAAAATATTCAAGAGCTGCTTAACATCAATATTAACCTGCTTACCGATGCTGTTATGGTTTCAGTGATGAATAAGGCCAGGGTAGTTGAGGCGGATGAATTTGAAAAAGATTACCGGCGGGTCCTGAACTTTGGTCATACCATCGGACATGCCCTGGAAGCGGCAACGGCCTATCAGCACTACCTGCATGGGGAAGCAGTGTTAAGCGGCATGTTTGCAGCGGTTGACCTGGCCTTGAAATTAAAATTCCTGAGCACAGAAGATGCCGGAAGGATCGAACGATTGCTCTGGCGGATTGGCCGGAAAAAAGCTCCGGCAGACTTGACCGCGGAAGCGGTAATCGATAAACTAAGGCAGGATAAAAAACGCCTTGAGGGCGAGATTTTTTTTGTTCTGCCTAAAACAATCGGATCGGCCGAGATAATGCCAGTCAGTGATCATGATTTGATTCTTGAAGCGGTGAAGACTGTTTTGGACAAATAGGTGACAGGAGTAATTTAATGAAAATAGTATCTTTAAAAGATGTTCAGGATAACACCCAGGTTAAAACCCTGATCCAGAAAGCCGATGATAATTTAGGCACTCTCGGCTATACTGAACACGGTTTTCGTCACTGCCGCCTGACCGGAAATGCAGCCCGCCGTTTATTGCTGGAGCTGGGGGCTGATCAGCGCGAGGCTGAACTGGCCGGTATTGCCGGTTACCTGCATGATATCGGCAATGTCATGGGCAGGCGTGAACATGATGTGGCCGGCGGGATCATGGCCCTGCAGATCCTGCAGGAGATGGGTATGCCGCTGATTGAAGCGGCTGACGTCTCGGCTGCAATCGGCAACCACGACGAAGAGGAAGGCAGAGTGATTAACAGGATCACGGCAGCCCTGATCCTTGCCGATAAGTCTGATGTTCACCGCAGCAGGGTCCGCAACCGCGACCGGTCTACTTTTGATATCCACGACAGGGTTAATTATGCGGTAGAGGAGTCACGACTGAATATTGATCCGGCTCAAAAAACGATCAGTCTCGACTTAAGGATTGATACGTCAATCAGCCAGGTTATGGAGTACTTTGAGATATTCCTCTCAAGGATGGTAATGTGTCGCAGGGCGGCTTCTTTCCTGGAGGCCCGCTTTGCGCTGAAAATAAACGAAGTTGATCTGCTGTAACTGTCGACACGAATGGAGAGTGGTGTGATTATGAAACCAGCGATAAAACCGGGCCGCCTGATCCTGCTTGTGGTGATCTGTCTGCTGATCGTAGCGTCCGGCTACTGGGCGTTTGTGAACGCCTCGGACAGGCAAACCGGGATCAAGCGCGGCCTTGACATCGCCGGCGGTCTTTATGTTTTATTGGAAGCGGTGGAAACCGGTGACCAGGAACTTGATGATGATGCCATAGAAAGAGCAATAACCGTAATTCGCATGAGGGTGGATGAGCTTGGTGTTGCCGAACCGATCATCGCCGCTCAGGGTGACCACCGGATCCGCATTGAACTGCCTGATATCGATGATGTGGAACAGGCCCGGGATCTAATCGGCAGAACCGCATTGCTCAGGTTTGTCGGGCCGGATGGGGTGGAGATTGTTACCGGCGCCAACCTGGTTCGGGCCCGGGCGGAACGAAATCCTGAAATGACTCCGTACCCCTTTGTCTCGATCGAATTTGATGCGGAAGGAGCCAGACTTTTTGGCGATGCCACAGCAAAATTTTTAAATGAGCCGATCGCCATCGTGCTTGACGATGAAATCATTTCCAGCCCGGTGGTCAGAGCGGTAATTACTGACGGCCAGGCGGTAATCGAAGGCAACTTCGGGATTGAAGAAGCTGCTAACCTGGCCCTGCTGCTGCGCAGCGGTTCATTACCTGTCCAGCTGGTTGAGTTGGAATCGCGCCTGATTGGACCGACACTCGGGCAGCGGACAGAAGAAGTTGCTGTTTATGCTGCCGGGATTGGCCTGATTCTCGTTTTCCTTTTTATGATTGCTTATTACAGGTTGGCCGGATTAATAGCCAGTATCGCTTTGGTTTTTTACATGTCACTGGTGCTTTGGGCGTTGACCTATCTGCCGACTACCTTAACTTTGCCCGGTATTGCCGGTTTGATTCTTTCAATTGGTATGGCTGTTGATGCCAATGTAATTATTTTTGAAAGGATTAAGGATGAGTTGCGTGCAGGACGTACACCGCGCAGTGCTCTCGAAAGCGGATTCCAGAGAGCTTTCAGGGCGATTCTTGATGCCAATGTAACCACCCTGATCGTAACTGTGGTGCTCTTCAGTCTGGCGAGTGGCCCGGTCAGAGGCTTTGCCGTAACCCTCTTTATCGGTATTATCTGCAGCATGTTTACCGCAATTGTCCTGACCCGCCTGTTGATGCGTCTTGCCTTTCAAGCCGGATTGATCCACAGCGGGTCTTACGTGGGGGTGAAAGTATAATGATTAATTTTATTGGCAATCGCCGCAAAGCTTATTTGTTTTCGGCCATTCTTGTTGTAGCCGGGCTGATTTCCCTGGCAATATTCGGTCTCAACTTAGGGATTGATTTTACAGGTGGAACCGTTTTGCACCTGAATCTCGGAGACGATTTTTCGATGGAAGAAGTTCAGTCAGTTCTTGCTCAATTCGAAGAACTTGACGGAGCGACCATCCAGGTGGTCCAGGGCCGTGATATTGACGGAGATCTGGCCGAAGAGGGATTGGTAATCAAAGCCCCCTATATTGAAGAAAGCCGTCGAAACGAACTGATGGATGTTTTCCGCAGCCATTGGCCGAACCTTGACCCGGATGACCTGCGCATTGAAAGCGTCGGTGCAGTCGTGGGAGGAGAGCTGGCCCGCCAGGCCCTGCTTTCCCTGGCGGTTGCCATCGTGCTCATGGTCGTCTACATCACTTTTCGTTTTGAATTCAAATTTGCCATCGCCACGATCGCCTCTCTTCTCCATAATGTGGTGGTTGTGATCGGTGTTTTTTCGATCCTGCAGATGGAGATTAACGTTCCCTTTGTTGCCGCCATCCTGACCGTATTCGGTTATTCGGTTAACGACACGATCGTGATCATCGACCGGATCCGCGAGAACATCAAGCACAAACGCAAGAGCGACTACCCGGCAATTGTAAATGACAGTATCAATCAGAACCTGATGCGCTCGATTAACACTTCGCTGACCACTCTCTTTGTGCTGATTGCGCTGCTATTCGGTTTTTATTACTATATCGGCAGCGTCGATTTAATCGTCTTTGTAATTGCCCTGATCATAGGGGTTTCAATCGGCACCTATTCATCAATCTTTATTGCCAGCCCGCTCTGGCTCAACCTTCAGGATATCAGTTTCAGGAGGACCAGGACCGGGAAATTAACTTAAAGGATTGAGGAGGGGAAAGATATGGGTTCATTTTACCTGATCCTGGGGCTGATCTGCAGCCTGCTGATTGCGATCATTGCCCTGGCTAATAATGAGATGGTTACGGTGAGTTACCTTTTTGGCCGGGCAGAGGTGTCGCTTATCCTGCTTATTTTTGGTTCGGCTTTTGCCGGGGCACTGGTTATGGGCCTGTTCAGCCTCTTCAGAGCCATTCGCAGTGCACTGGCATTCCGGGAAGGTCGCCACAAGCAGGATGCCCTTCAGAAACAGGTTAAAAAGCTTGAAGAGGAGAAGCTATTTTTGGAGGCTGAGCTAAGCAGATACACCTCGATACCACAAGAGAATGAAACAGAATCAGTGGAACCGGAAGAACCGGGTTACAAAGTTGAAACTGCTCCTGAGGCAGAGGTTGACGAGGAGCACTGATGAATTTATCCGATAAACTCTGGATCTGGCCTGCCGAAGATCAGGACCTGATCCGGAGTCTGGTCCGGGAGACTAATCTCCCCCCGGCCCTGGT